>JAYVOY010000149.1:0-2521 GCA_043757645.1 Verrucomicrobiota bacterium | reverse complement strand
GCCGGCGTTTGTCGGACTGAATTCGGAAAACGCCGCGCATCGAATCGCCGTCGAGTGGAATGATGCCGACGGGCGCGCGCGCACCGGCGTTTTCATTCCCCGTCGCGACACGGCGTCGCGCTTGAACCGCCTCGTCGGCGGACGCCTTTTCCCCGGCGTGCATCACGCGGCGACGTTCACGGTTCGCGAGCCGGGCAACCGTTTCAAGGTCGCGATGCGCAGCGCGGACGGCGTGGCGTCGCTGCGGGTCCACGGCCATCTCGCGACGGAGTGGCCGGCTGGCTCGGTGTTCGCGTCGCTCGCGGAGGCTTCGGACTTTTTCGCGCGCGGCTCGCTCGGTTGGTCGCCGACGGCGGACGGCGGCGCGTGCGAGGGCTTGGAATTGCGCAGCCGCGAATGGCGCATGGACGCGCTCACGGTGGACTGGGTGGAATCGAGTTTCTTCGCGGACACCACGCGCTTTCCCGCGGGTTCCTGGAAATTTGATTCCGCGCTCGTGATGCGGGGCATCCCGTGTGAATGGCGCGCGGGCGGAATCCTGTGCGGCGTGATTCCTGAAAACGGGAGGTGCGTGTGAAAACTCCCGCTGCTCCGGCGGTTGCGTGGCGCGATCTCGTGCAACTTTCGCCGGCGGAAAAAACCTGGGAACTGCTCCTGAGCCTGCCGTGGCTGGCGTTGTCGTTGTGGCTGTATGACGCCGGGTGGTGGTGGCTCGGAGCGCTGGCGTCGGTGTACTTTTTTCTCACCGGCTTGCGGCAATCGCACAACGCGCAGCATTACGCGCTGGGTTTGCCGCGGCTATGGCAGGATGTCGTGTTGTTCGCGTTGAGCGTGTTGATGCTCTCCAGCATGCACGCGGTGCAGGTGACACATCTGCACCATCACCGCCACTGTCTGGATGACGAGGACGTGGAGGGTGCGACGGCCAAAAAATGCTGGTGGCGCACGCTGCTCGAAGGCCCGTTGTTTCCGGCGCGATTGCACATCGCGGCGTGGCGGCTCGGGACGCGGCGGCAGCGGCGTTGGATTGCGGCCGAGGTCGCGGCGGCGGGGCTGGGCGTCGGGCTGGTGGTGGGTGTGTGGCGTGGCGCGGCGTTGTGCTGGCACGTCGCGGCGATGCTGTTGGGTGAATGTTTCACGGCGTTTTTCGCGGTGTGGAGCGTGCATCACGATTGCGACGCGGGCGACATCGGCCGCACGCAGCGTGGCGCGTGGATCACGGCGTTGAGCTACGGCATGTTTTTTCACGTCGAGCATCATTTGTATCCCGCGGTGCCGACGGGCCATCTGGCGGAACTCGCGCGCCGGCTGGACGAGGTGGCGCCGCAGTTTCAGGCGCGACGGGTGCTTGGCCCCCGTTAAACTTCAGCACTTACAACGAATCAAAATAATCAACCCGTGGCATGAAATTGAAACCCTCCCAACTCTGGACCGTGAACGGCGAAATCGGGCGCGGCGAATATTTGATCTGGGGCGGCGTGCTGTTCGCGTTGAAGGGGTACGCCGATCGCTATCTATTTTCCGAATTGCTGGAGGCGGACTGGAACTGGCTCAGTTATCTGCACTGGAATTTTCCCTCGCCGTCGCTCGTTTCGCCGGAGGCGTTGTCGTCGCAGGGTTGGCCGCTGTTGCTGGCGGCGCTGCCGTTTCTCACGGCGGGCGTCGTGCTGACAGTGCAGCGGTTGCGCGCGGCGCGGCTGCCGTTGTGGTTGGCGGCGATTTTCGTGGTGCCGGTTTTGAAGTGGTTTTTGTTTCTCGTGGCGGCGGCCGCACCGCGGCGCGAGGCGGCGGCGGCGCAAACCGCAGTTGTCACGGAGCCGGGGGTTTTCATTCGGCTGTGTCCGCGCAGCCGCTCGGGCAGCGCGCTGGCAGCGGTGGGAATCGCGGCGCTGCTCACGATTTGCGCGACGGCGATTGGTGCCGGGCTGATGGCAAATTATGGCTGGGGTTTGTTCGTGGGGATTCCGTTTCTGACCGGATTTTTGGCGGTGCTGATTTACGGCGCGCGCGAGGTCAGGAGTGTGGGCGAGTGTTTGCTGGTGGCCCTGTTATCGGTCGCGTTTGCGGGCGGGGGTTTTCTGCTGTTCGCGATCGAGGGTTTGTTTTGCATCGCGATGGCGATTCCACTCGCGCTGCCGCTGGCGTTGATCGGCGGGTTGGCGGGGCACGCGGCGCAACCGGCGCGCTGGCGGAGCGGGGCGCGTGAGGTGATGTGCGCGGCGTTTCTGGCATTCCCGGCGATGATCAGCGTCGAGTGCGGCGGTGGCGGCGAAGCCCCGTTGCTCGAAGTGAAAAGCGCGCTCGAGGTGAACGCGCCGCCCGCGCGCGTGTGGCGTCAGGTGGTGACGTTCAGCGAGATCGCGCCGCCGACGGAGTGGCTGTTCCGCGCGGGGATTGCGTATCCGCTGCGCGCGGAGATTCAGGGCGCGGGCGTGGGCGCGGTGCGGCATTGCGTGTTCACGACCGGCCCGTTCGTCGAGCCGATCGAAGTGTGGGAGGAGCCGCGGCTGCTGCGCTTCAG
>JAYVOY010000148.1:0-2523 GCA_043757645.1 Verrucomicrobiota bacterium | reverse complement strand
CAATTGCGCCGCGTCGTCACCGAAGGAAAACTTGGTTTGCGTTCCCGCCCGGCACGCATATTCCCACTCCGCCTCCGTCGGCAATCGCCCCACCACGGCGTCGCCCCCACCCGCGCTCGAAAGCATTTCTCCCAACCGGCGGCAACACGCGCCGGCTTCCTCCCAATCCACCTTTTCCACCGGCGCGCTGCGCCCCGATTCTTTGAAATCACTGTGATTTTCGGCCCCGAGGATTTCGTATTGTTCCTGCGTGACGGGAAATTTCCCCAGCCAAAATCCCCGGCTCAACGTGACGGAAAACTCCTCCTGCCCATCGCCACCCATCTGAAACTTCCCGCGCGGAATCCAGACAAATTCCATCGCCACTCCAAGTTGTCCGCCGCCCGGCGCAAGCACCGCCCCGCCCTGCCGAGGGATTTCGAGCGTCGCCCCTTTACCCTTCCCGCGACCCGGAGCGCCGGGCGTGACGGAAAACGGCAGACCCTCGATCGGACGCGTGGAAATGAGGCCAACCAAATTTGCGTGGTCGAACCGCGCCCCGGAAACGGTCGCGCCGGAAAGATTCGCGTTTGTCAGGTTCGCACTCGAAAAATCGGTTCCCGACAAATTCGCCCCCGTGAGATTGGCCCCCGTGAGATTGGCCCCGAACAAATTCGCCCGTGACAAATCGGCGTCCGACAAATCCGCCTCGTGAAAATCAAACCGCTTCAAGTCCAGCCCGCGCAACGTCAGCGGCTTGCCCCGGCAGACGCCCGCGCGCCCATCGAGCACGAAGCGCGTCACCTTTTCCGTCGCAAACTCGGGCACCGTGACGCGGGCCTGCTCACGCGCCGTCGCGAGGATTTCCTCCGCCACCAAAAACTCCTGGATCGAGAAATGCGAGAACCGGTAATCGCCGTCGGCATTGCGATTGAGCAGCGAGCGCCCGCCGAACTGAATTTCGCGCAAATGCGAAACTTGCTGATGCTGCCCGACGAGCGCGTTCAAATCCTTTTCGCTCATCGTGCGCGCGCCCTTGCTTTGCAGGTGCCACGCCACCGCGCGGCACGCGGTGCGCAGCTCGGCGGCGGTGACCTCCGGGCGCTTTTGCTCGCGCAGCTTGCGCTGCTCGCGCTCCAGCCACGCCTCCGTCAACGCGCGATAGACTTGATATTCGCCCCATTCGCCGGCGATGAGCCGCGAGTCCACGAGATCCTCGATGTGCGCCAGCAGCATCGGGCGGCAGCAGAGGTCCTTCATTTTCTCGACCAGCCCGAGGGCCTTCGCCTTCCTGGTGTTTTCGCCGAACCAATCCAACCATTTTTTCGGATAGCGTTTCTCGAGGTATTTGCCGACCTGCCCGCGGTCGAACAGCGAGAGGAAAATCATCGGGCACGAGTAGCCGTCCACCTTCACGCGGCCCGGCACTTGAAACGTGTCCGGCCCGGTCTCGGGAAAAAACTGCGTGCGGCACGAGAGGATGACGCGGCGGAAATGCTTGGTCTGTTCGAGCAAATCGAGCAACCGGTCGCGGATGTTGCCCCACGCGGTGGGGTCCTCGTCGAGGGCATCGAGCAGCAGCACGGTGTCGCCGGGCGCGGGCAGGGCGGTGATTTTCTGGAGCGTGTCGGGGCCGAGCTTGAGGAGTTCGCAGTGGATTTTGGCGGGCCAGAATTTCAGGAGCTGCGCGAGGCGGAGCATGACGAGGAGGGAACTCTTGCCCATGCCCGCGTCGGAGAGGACGAACATCTGGTTGCGCCCGGCGCTCATCACCGCGAAGTCGCCCTCGAGGAAATCATTGATGGTCTTGAACACCGAGCTTTTCACGACGGACTGCGGCTCGGTGTCCTCGTGGCGGTTGGCGGGGTTGATCTGCTGGCAATCCGGCTCGATGTAAAAGCGCGCCAACTCGCGGGGATCGGCGAAGTCCTTGAGGAGTTGCTGAATCTGTTGGTCGCGCTCGCCGCGGATGGCCTGAAGTTTTTCCCACAAGGGCTTGAGCCACGCGGACGAGAGGAAGGGAGTGGTCGCCGATTCGGACATGGGCGCGAAGGTAGCCAGGCGGCGCGGGGGGAGGCAAGCCGCGGGGTGCCAGATACCCCGGGCGGCCCGGGCCTCGCAACCCTGAGCTGGCGGGACACAACCCCGTTGGGACTGGCGCGCGGCATCAGGGCGCGGCTCAGTTTCTTGCCCTTGGCTGGCGTGCCTCGGCGCCCGGAGGGCGGCCAGAAAATAGCCCAGCACTTCAGTGCTGGGTTGGGCGGGTTACCGCAGCGAGTCCCTGGGGGACGAAAGAGTCCGCGCACCGACGCTTCTGCCGTCCCGTCCGGGACTTTCCGTGCCCGCGCGCGTCAACCCAGCACTGAAGTGCTGGGCTATTTTCAGGCGGCCGTCCGGGACGCGCGCGGCCTCGTTCCGGATTCAGCCTGCTTCTTTCACCCCCGTGCAGGGAACGGAAATGTTTGAACCCGAATTCCGAAATGAGAATGGGGAGCGCACGCGGCCCGCGTGCGGGTTTGGGCGGCCCGCCCAAACCATCGTGTC
>JAYVOY010000147.1:0-2527 GCA_043757645.1 Verrucomicrobiota bacterium | reverse complement strand
GGGGGAGCTTTCCCCCGCTGCGCCTCGGCGATGCTTTGGGCACCGGCAAGTTCCTGGACCAGCCACCCGCGCACCATCACGTAATGGCGCGAGTCGTGGCCGAGCGCCGTGATCGCGGTCAGGGCGCCCGGAGCCTTTGGATTCGCCAGCGACCGTTGGATGGCGCGCACTTTGCGCCCAAGTTCGAGCGCGGCCTGATCCTCGCTCTCCGCCGCGCGCAACAGCGAGGTCATCCCGCCCGGACACGCGAAGCCCAGCCCGGTGAGGGCGCAGAGTTTCAGGAAGTCACGACGCATGAGCTTCCGACTCGCCAGCCGCCGCACTGCTTCAATGAACCGCCGCCCCGCTACGTCGTCCGCGTGATCTTCACCGTGTTGCTCCCCCGCTCGTTGCCCGTCGTGGTCGTCACATAGACCTTGAAGTTGCTCACGTCGCCAATCGCCAGCAAACCCTGCGTCGTGAAGTATTCCCGCGGCGCATCCTTGGCGACGTTCTCCAGCACCACCTCGGTATCCGCGTCATAACTCGGCCCCGGACTCCACCGCACCTCATATTGATCGAGGTCGGCGGCCGTCGCGGCCGCCCACGTCAGCTTCCCCTGCGTCGTCGGGGCGTTCCAAGTGCCATTCGCGAGCACCGCATCCGGCGTCGAGCCGGCATCCGGCGTCAACTTCGGCAGCGACAGCACCAGCGGGTCGTTCGCGGCGAACTTCGTCGGCACCGCCTGCCGATACGCCTTGAGCACGGGATAAATCGTGTCCTGCAACTTGTTCCGCTCCTTGATCTTGAAGCTCACCAGGAAATCCTCCTTCCGCATCGTCTCGAACTGCGCCTTCAACGCGGCCAAATCCGTGAGAAAATCCGCGACCGCATATCCCCCCAACAGCAGCAGCGGCCCCGTGAAGCCAGCAATGCCCGCCGCCGCGTTGATCTTCGGCCACAACGTCGCCACATCATCCATCGGCTCGATGAAAACCTCCTGCCCATCGCCCGGCTGCGGCAGCAACGGCAGCGCCGCCTCGAACGCCGTGCCCGCCAAGGCGCTCCGCACCACGTCATTGAACTGCCCGCCGCGCAGATGCAGCGTCTCCTTCATCGCCTTGAGCGCCGCCGCCGCGATCTGCACGTTGTTAATCTGCCCCGTGATGTCCGTGTGCTTGGCTTGCAGGTCATCGCGCATCGTCACGAGCGCCGCGCGGTTGAGCGTGGGCGGCGTCGGGCCGTTGGGATTGCGCAACACCAGCGGGCCGCCGGCCCCGAGGGCGGTGTTGACCTGCTCCCAGTGGGGCAAAAAGTCATTGAGGGTGGGAATATAGGACGACGCGCCGGAGATGGGCATAGGAGTGAGAGAGTTAAGGGTTGGCTGGCTGAATGAGTCTGATTTGGATTGCGGATCAAACTTCCACCACCCCCGCAGAAGTCAAGTGGAGCCTCGAAACTATTTTAACCCACTTCCAGTGCCACGCCGCCACCAATCCGAACCAACACACCACACGAGATAACCTGATTTCAACTAACATAAATCCACCATCTAGTCACAAAAATCAGCCATCCACCCGCGATAATCGGCTGTCCAGTTACGAAAATTTAGCATACAGTCTAGAAAATCCACTGCCAAGTGACAGTATAGCACGCTTGGGTTGGTTTTAGGCTTTTTTGCCGTTATGCACGCGTTCTCCCTCACCCTAGCCCTCTCCCGCTGGGAGAGGGAACCGCTTCGTCGCCCGCTCGTGTTTCCGTCCGCCCGCCTTGGCAGTGCGCCTGTGTCGCCCTGTTACCCGCACGCCTCGACTGCGTCTGACGCGGCCTGCCTTCCTCCCTCTCCCAGCGGGAGAGGGCCGGGGTGAGGGAGAAAGGCTGCTGAAACGGAACGCCTCATTGCTCCGCCAACCTTGGGCTGGAGGACGCAATCCCGTTGGGATTGGGGAATGGCGCGGGGCGCGGCGGTGTCGCAGACCAGCCGCAGCGCTTCCGACTGTCCGAGCACGCTGCGGGTGGTGCTGCGCACACACCCGCGCTCCGGGGGGAGGGGGGCAAGAACGCCTTCGTGCGGGGATAAGACGCGCGCTACTTGCCCCTTTTCGCCAACTGTTCGCGCGCGTGCGCCAAGTTCGCCTCGTAGAGTTTTGTATTGGGATGCTCCGGCCCCAGCTTGGCCCGTGCGACTCGGGCGGCGCGTTCGAGGAGCGGCAGGGCGGTTTTCCATTTTCCCTGCCCGCCTAAAAGCGTCGCCAGATTGTTGACGGTGCCGAGCGTGTTGGGATGCTCCGGCCCCAGCACGCGCTCGAAGCCCTCCAGCGCGCGCCGAGACAACGGCTCGGCCCCGGCCCGGTCGCCCTTGGCGTTCAGCAGGGCCGCCAGATTGTTGACGCTGCGGAGCGTGTCGGGATGCTCCGGCCCCAGCACGCGCTCGCGGAGCTGGACCACTTCCTGCATTGTCTGACTGCCTTCGGAGTATAGCATTTAACAACAAGATTGGCACATATCAGCAATAAAAAGGAAAGGGTTGGCGGCGGTGGGGAGGTCT
>JAYVOY010000146.1:0-2531 GCA_043757645.1 Verrucomicrobiota bacterium | reverse complement strand
GGATTTTGTCGTCGTCGTCGAGGGCGTCCTTGCCGGTGGCGGCGAGGCGGGCACGGAGCAGTTGTTCGGCTTCAGCGTGCCTGCCTTGAGTGCTGAGGTTGTAGGCGAGCAGACTGAGGGAGCCGGTGGTCCAGCGGTGATTGGGGCCGAGCCGTTTTTCGCGAATGGCCACGGCCTCGCGGAGCAGGGCCTCGGCTTCGGCGTACTTTGCCTGATCGTGGAGGACGACGCCGAGGTTGTTGAGCGTCAGGGCCACGCCGGGATGTTCGTTACCGAGGAGGCGGCGCTCCATCGCGAGCGTTTCGCGGCCGAACTTTTCGGCCTCGGGCAGCCGGTGCTGCATGTGGAAAACGAAGGCGAGAGAACTGAGGTTGGCGGCGATCTCGGGGTGGTCGGCGGTGAAGAGATTGCGGCGAATGGTCAGGGCTTGTTGGAGCAGCGGTTCGGAATCCAAGTAACGGGCGTGTTTGTTCGCGAGGACGGCGAGGTTGTGGATGGATTCGGCGCGCGCTTCGGTCGGCGTGTCGAAGAGGGTTTCGCGGGCGGAGTAGGCTTCCTCGAACAGGGCTTTGGCCGCGGACTCCTTCTGCTGATCGTGGAGCACGTGGGCGAGTTTGGTGAGCGCGTGGGTGACGGCGGCGTGGCGCGGGCCGTGGGCTGTTTGGCGGGCGACGAGGGCGCGGCGGAAGGCGGTTTCGGATTCGGCGAGCTTGCCCTGCATTTCCAACGCGGTGCCGAGGGCGCTGAAGGCGTCGCCCAGTTCAGGGGAGTCGGGGGCGAAGAGTTTTTCGCGCAAGGCGATCACGGTGCGCAGGCGCGCCTCCGTTTGGGGGTAGAGGCCGAGGTCCTGATAAACGTCGGCGAGCACGGAGTTCAGGTCGGCTTGGAGGGCGGGTTGATTCTGGAATTCGGTGGCGATGCGGCCGGTGGTTTTTTCGAGAATCTCGCGGAGCAACGTGGTGTCGCGGCCAAGGGCGATGGAAGGCCCCGCGCCCTTGAGCATGGCGGTGAGGAAGTCGGCGACCTCGGCGCTCTTGGCGGATTCGTGCCGGGCTTTTTGTTCGCTGGCAACGGCTTCGGCGCTGGCGGCCTCGGCGGATTTGCGGAGGCGGGATTGATCGGCTTCCGCGGCGACGGCGCGGCGGCGGGCGGCGCGTTCGCTGACCAGCAGAACGCTGGCCGTCGCCAGCCCGCCGACGAGGGAAAGCACGAGGGCGGTGCCGGCGGCGAAGGCGAGTTTGTGCCGGCGAATCATCCGTGTGGCGAGATACGCGAGGGTCGGCGGGCGCGCGGTGACGACGCCGTGGGCGAGGTGTTGTGCGAGGTCGTCGGCGAGGGCCTTGGGGCTGTCGTAGCGGCGCTGGCGGTCTTTCTCGAGGCACTTCATCACGATCCAATCGAGGTCGCCGCGGAGCTGGTTGGGGAGTTGCCGGGATTCGGTGCGGCGCTGGCTGGCGGTGGAGGTGACGGTGGCGGGCGGCAGGGTTTGAATCCGCTGCGAGGGGCGCGGGGCATCGACGTCGCGGATGAGGCGGCGGATTTCATCAATGCCCGCGCGGGCGAGCGTGGCGGAGTCGAGCGGCGTGAGGCCGGTGAGCAATTCGTAGAGAATGACGCCCAGGCTGTAGAGATCGCTGCGCGTGTCCACATCGACGGAGGTCATCTCGGCCTGCTCGGGACTCATGTAGCGGGGCGTGCCGATCATGCGCTCGAATTGGGTGAAAAAAGTTTTGTCGGTGAGCCGCGCGTGGATGGCCTTGGCGACGCCGAAGTCGATCACTTTGGCGACGGGTACGCCGTCGTTGACGGTGACGAGGACGTTGGCGGGTTTGAGGTCGCGGTGAATGACGCCCTTTTGATGGGCGTGATGCACGGCGCCGCAGACTTGGATGAAAAGTTCGAGGCGCTCGGGCAGGGGTAGATTGTGTTCGTCGCAGTAATTGGTGATCGCCACGCCGCGGACGAGTTCCATCACGAAGAACGGGCGGCCCGTGGGCGTCGCGCCCGCGTCGAACACGCGCGCGATGTTGGGGTGATCCATCAGGGCGAGGGCTTGGCGCTCCTGTTCAAAGCGGCCGATGAACTCCTTGGTGTCCATGCCCTCCTTGATGATTTTCAGCGCGACGCGGCGGCGAATGGGGGAATCCTGCTCGGCCATCCAGACGGAGCCGAAGCCGCCCTCGCCAATCGGCTGGAGCAATTTGTAGGGGCCGATGTGATCGCCGGCGCTTTCGGCGGGCGGTTCGAGCCAGGCTGGGCGCGGTTGCGTCGCGCAGGAGGGGGTGCGGCCGAGCGCCTGGCCGACGTGACGGCTCGCGCGAATGAGGACTTCGAGGCGACGGTGCAGCGCCTGGTCGCCGCGACACGCGCGCGCGAGGAACTCCGCGCGGGCGCGGGTTTCCTCGATTTTGAGGGCTTGGCTGAGGAGGGTTTGCTCGTTGGATGGTGTGGCACTCATGGCGACCTTGCGTTTGGAATTGCGGTCAGTAGAGCGCAACGAGGCGAAATAGACCACCGGAAAAATCGGCGCG
>JAYVOY010000145.1:0-2535 GCA_043757645.1 Verrucomicrobiota bacterium | reverse complement strand
AAATCGCTGAACTTCGGGTGGAACGCCTTCATGTCGCCGCCCTTGGCCGGCGAAGTCGCGACCTCGACCTTGAACAGCCCCGAGTTTTCCAGCGCCTTCACGAGATGCGGCGTGGTGCCCTTCCAATTGTGATTGTTCTGGCCATCGATCACGAGCGCCTTGAGTTGCGCCGCGTGGGTCGCGTTCGCCGCCAGCAGGCTCACGCCCGCGAGAATTGAGAAAAAGATTTGTTTCATAGATTGCCCGCGGATTTAGCCACGCCCGCCGCGTGGGTGACAAAACAAATCGACCGGCGCGTCGTTCGCGCCGGCCCGTTCCGGCATTCGGGCTGAAGAGGCGCGCAATCCCGGCGAGAATCAACACTGGCAATGTTCGCGCCGCTGCGTGAGCGTGCGCGCATGAATTCCATCCTCGCCCCCGCCTTTCCGAAACTCTTCAACCGCCGCGACGTGCTGCGCACCCTCGGCGCGACCGCCGCACTGGCCGCGCTGCCGTCGTTGCCGTCGTTGCGCGCCGCGGGTGCGGGAAAAGATTCATTGCCGATGCAGTTTTACAAAAGCCTCACCGAGGAGCAGCGCGCGAAGATTTGCCTGCCGGTCAATCACGCGAAACGCCAGTTTGTCAGCAACTGGTGGTACATCTGTCCCGAGCAGCGCCTGCACACGTTTTACACCAAGGAGCAGCAGAATCTCGCGCGGCAGATTTTCGAGTCGCTCCACTCGCCGGAGCATCGCGAGAAGATGAACTGGCAGGTGGAGAAGGATCTGATGGGCGCGATCAAGAACACGCCGTCGGTCGGCTTCTTCGGCACGCCGACGGACAAGGATTTCGAGTTCATTTACACGGGCCACCACGTGACGCGGCGCTGCAACGCGCACACGGACCAGGGGTTGGGCTTTGGCGGCGCGCCGATCTTTTACGGGAATTTCGCGAAGGCGTTCCGCGAGTCGAAGGATCACGAGGGCAATCCGTTCTGGTATCAGGGATTGATCTTCAATGAGTTCGTCAGCGCGTTGGATGGCAAGCAGCAGGAGAAGATTTTGGTCGGGCGCGAGCCGCGCGACGAAAGCCCCGCGGCGGTGATCCAGAAGCGCAAGACGGATTTGCCGGGGTTGAGCTGCGCCGACCTGAGCAAGGATCAACAGGCCAAACTGCTCGTGACGATGCGGCGCATGCTGGCGTGCTTCCGCACGGACGATGTCGCCGCCACGATCAAGAACATCGAGGATCGGAAGCTCGTGGAGCAGTTGTTCGTGTCCTGCTACGGCGGCGCTTACGACATCGGCAACGACCGCGTCTGGGACACGTGGCAGATCGAGGGGCCGGACATGGTGTGGTATTTCCGCGGCGTGCCGCACATCCACGCGTATTTCCATCTGACGGCGTGAGCCGGCGAATGGGGCGGCTCTACCAGCAACAGCACGCGCCGCGATGGACTTATCCGTAACTATGCAATTGGCGGACCGCCGCCGTCTCGGCGGCTCAGGGCGTGGGAAAGTCCGCGGGGGCAAATTGTCCGCGCGCTTTTGGTTCGCTGTTCAGTGAGCATTTTGGGCCGCGGAAAATCCGCGCGTTCGCCCCGTTTGGACGGTGTGAGCCGCCGGGACGGCGGCGGTCCTACTGCATCGTTACGGCTTATCCGCGCTTGTCCGCGCGTTTCATTTCTTCGCGCCGCGGAAACTTGGTTGGACTCCCCCACCGCCGCCGTTAAGGTCTGCCGCGTCCAACCCGCGCCGCACGGGCGGAAATCAATTCCGCCGCGCGCGGCGCGGAAACTGACGTCAGCGTGATGCCGCCCAAAACCGAATCGCTCGGGAAATTGCCGGAGAGTTTGCAGCGGCAATTCGCCGCGATGGAGCAGCGCCTCTGGCGCATGGACACCACCGTCGCCATCGGCGGCACGCTCTGCGGTTTGCTCCTTTCGTTCACGCTGCTGTTTCTTTCCGACCGCATTTGGGACACGCCCGTTTGGTTGCGCTCGTTGTGCTCGCTCGCCGCGCTCGGGGCTGCGGGGTTTTTCGGAATGCAATGGTTCCGCCTCTGGGCCGTGCAACGCCGCGACACCAAGGCGCTCGCGGAAATCATCCAACGCCATCACCGCCGCCTCGGTGATCGTCTGCTCGGCGTCGTGGAACTCGCCGACGAAGCGCGCCGGCCCGCCAATGTTTCCCCCGCGTTGTGCCAGGCCGCCATCGCGCAAGTCGCGCGCGAGGCCGCGCCGCTTGATTTCACCGCCGCCGTCGCCGCGCGGCGTCCGCGCCTCATCGCCGCGGCCGCGCTCGGCTTGTTCACGCTGGTGCTCGTGCCGTTCGTGCTGTTTCCCGACGCGAGCGTGAACGCGCTCAAACGCTGGCTGCTCCCCGGCGCGGCGGTGACGCGCTACACGTTTGTCACGCTCTCCGATTTGCCCGCGCGCCTCGTCGTTCCCTTTGGCGAACCGTTTGAAATCAACTGCGGCGTCACGCCGCGCTCGTTCTGGAAACCCGCGAAGGCCACGTCGCAAATCGCGCGGCAGCCCGCCGTCGAAGCGCCCGT
>JAYVOY010000144.1:0-2536 GCA_043757645.1 Verrucomicrobiota bacterium | reverse complement strand
CCGGCACGTTGAAACGCCGCCCGCCCGCCGTCACGCGGCGGATGATTTTGAACCGCAGTTGCGTCGTGCCCGCCTTGTCGCGCGTTTCGATTTGCGCGGGCAATCCCTGAAAATCCGCCGCGAGCCAGCACGTCGCCTCGCTCGTTTGCCCGGCGTCATCAGTGAACGTCAGCAGTGTTTTTGCACAGTCGTGGCCGGCGATCGTTTCGCGGCCCAACTCCTTGCGCGCGCTCGTGAAGTTGCGCCGCGCCGCGGCGACCTCCTCCTTTGGCATCGGCATTTCCGTGTAAGCCCGCACGAGCGGAAACAGCAGCACGATGACCTGCCGCTCCGGATCGAGCACCGTCGCCGCGCGGTTCAGGCCCACCCGCGTCATGCTCTCGCGCGCGAAGTCCGGCAGCAGCCCGCCCGTCACCTGCGTGAGATCGAAATCCAAGCGCAGCTTTCCCGGCTCATGCCCGAGGTGCAGCGGCAGCAACAGCGTCTCGGTGCCCGAGCTGTCGCGCGTCCGCAATTCGCCCTGCGCGGAAAAACTTTTGAACTCCGCGAACACCCGAAACAACTCGGCGCTGATCCCCGGCGCTTGAAACTGCGCGCGCGCCGCCGGCACTGCGAAACCGAGCGCGAACGCCAAGGCGAGCGCGGTCGCGCCCAGCGCCAGGCAGCGCCGCAAAAATGTTCGTGGTCGCGCGAGATTCATGAGGATTCCAGACACCGCGATGCTAGCTCGGAAGACACCTTTCGCCAGCGCCGATTTGCCGCCACAGCGCGCGGTACGGAGTCCCGCCTTCAGGCGGCGGGGCGTACCCACTGGCCGCATTCGTGCGGGTTTCCGATGCCTCGGTCATTGCGGGCGTCCCACCGGCTGAAGCCGGGACTCCGTACCCGCGCGGCTCGCCGCCCGCTTGAGAATTGCCGAACCCGCGGCGGCGGTCGTAGGTTCTGCGCGATGCAACTGAACCGGTCGCGCCTGCAATTTTCATGAAACTTCGTCCGCTCATTTTTCTCCTCACCATCGCTGCTGCCGTCGCCGCCAGCGCCGCGGAGCCGATCGATCCCGCGCGGCTCACCACGATGATCGAGGCGCTCACGCGGCTCGGACCCGAGCCGGTGAAGGCGAATCCGCGCCTGACCGAGGCGTTGGGAAAAGTGATCGAGGCCACGCGCGGCACGCCGCAGTTCGTGCAGCTCGTGAGTCAGTTTCAAATCAAGGGGCAGAATCCGGGCTTGCTCGAGGTCGCCGCCAAAAATCCCACGGACGACGCGGGCGTGACCGCCGCGCGCCTGGTGCTCGACGCCGGTGATCTCGCGAGTGTGCGCGCGGTGCTGACGGGCACCAACGCCCCGCTCGCCGCGGGTCTCGTGGACGCGCTCGGCAATCTCGGCGGCAAGCGCGTGACCGAAATTCTCCTCCCGCTCGTCAGCGACGCGCCGCGCGACGTGAGTGTGCGCAAGGCCGCCGTGCGCGCGCTGGCGCGTTCGCAGGAGGGCGCGGCCGGCGTGCTGGAATTGGCGAAAGCGGACAAGCTGCCGAACGACGTGCGGTTCACCGCCACCGCGGAACTCAACGCCGTTCGCTGGCCCGAGCTGAAGGCGCTCGCCGTCAAACTTCTGCCGCCGCCGCCGGGTCAGGGCACGTCGGTGCTTCCGCCGATTGCCGAATTGCTGAAGCGCCCGGGCAACGCGGCGCGCGGCGCGGAGGTGTTTCGCCGCGAGACGGTCGGTTGTGCAAAGTGCCACGTCGTGAATGGCGAGGGCGTGGACTTCGGGCCGGGCCTTTCCGAGATCGGCAAGAAGCTGGGGAAGGATGCGCTCTACGAATCGATCCTCGATCCGAGCGCGGGGATTTCGTTCGGCTTCGAGGCGTGGCAAATCGAACTGAAAAACGGCGACGAATTGTTCGGCCTGATCACGAGCGACGCGGGCGAGGAACTCTCGGTGAAACTGGTCGGCGGCGCGCTCAATCGCGTGAAAAAAACGGACATCGCGCGGCGGCAACAATCGAAGCTCTCGATCATGCCCGCAGGCCTACAGCAGACGATGACGACGGACGAGTTGGTGGATTTGGTGGAGTATCTCGCGTCGCTGCAGAAGGCCGCGAAGTGAGTGGCGGGAGTTGTCACCCGGAGCGGCGCGCGAACCGGCTAGGAGCGCGGCTGTGTGCGGAGCACCAGCCGCAGCGCGTTGCCAGCAGGAGGGCCGGCGAGATATTTCACGACCTCCGCCAAATGCGTCCGCTGCGGCTGGTCTGCGACACAGCCGCGCTCCAAAGCCGCTCTGCAACCACGCGCCTTGTTTCACAATGAACGCGCCCACCCCAATTCCACCCCGCGGTTTCCTCCGCCACCTCGGCGCGGCGTGGACGTGGCGGATGGCGTGGCGCGAGAGTCGTTCGAGCCGGCGGCGGCTGTTGCTGTTTTCGTCGTCGATTGTGCTCGGCGTCGCGGCGCTGGTGGCGATTGGCGGGCTGCGCGCGAGTCTCGAGCAGGGCATCTCGGAACAAGCGCGGACGCTGCTGGGCGCGGATTTGGCGGTG
>JAYVOY010000143.1:0-2538 GCA_043757645.1 Verrucomicrobiota bacterium | reverse complement strand
ACGCCGCGCGCGCGCACGTCGGCGAGCGTCAGGCCGCCCCAGCATTTCGGCCCCACGGTGACGAGTGTTTGCAGGGATTTGCGCCCCCAGCCGAGGACGATGCGCGCGACGTGCGCGAGTGGGATGCCGATGAACGCGCCGGGTTCCGCCTCGTTCACGCAGTTGCCGAAATTTTTCATGCCGATGCCGGGATCGATCAGCACGGGAACCGCGCCTGCCTTGAACAACGCGAAGGTGAGCGCGAAAAAATCCAGGCTCGGACGCACCAGCAACACCGTGCGCACGCC
This sequence comes from Verrucomicrobiota bacterium, assembly GCA_043757645.1. Classification (GTDB taxonomy): domain Bacteria; phylum Verrucomicrobiota; class Verrucomicrobiia; order Limisphaerales; family BJHT01; genus BJHT01. The sequence continues at coordinate 2,251 of JAYVOY010000143.1, read as the reverse complement.
GGGGCCGATGCCCGCACTCATCAGTCCGCGCGCGAGCAGATCACTTTCGTTGTCGAGTTGGCGAAACGTGTAGTGCGTGTGGGCGACGCGGCCCGCGCGGTCGCGTCCGGCGGGGAAGACGACCGCGGGCGCGTGCGGTTGGCGGCGGGCCATCGCGGGGAGATGCGAGGCAATGTTGGCGGCGTCCATGCCGGGACTTCACGCGCCGAGCGGATGGCGGTCGAGGAAGTTTTTGACGAGCGGAATGATTTCCTCGCCCGCGTCCTCGAGCACGTAATGACCGGCGTCGGCGAAACGATGCACCTCGGCCGCGGGCAGGCGGCGCCGCCATTCCGCAAGGAAATGCTCGTCGAAAACAAAATCGCGATCACCCCAGCAAATCAGCGCCGGGGTTTTCTGAAATTGCGCCAGACCCTGCTCGGTCGCGGTCACGAGCTCGTAGCTCGGGTCGCCCGGTTGCAGCGGAATGTCCTGCACGAAGCGCAGCACCGCCACGCGGTTGCGCCACGAGTTGTAGGGCCGCAAATAGGCCTCGCGGACGTTGCGCGGCATCGGCCGGCGCGTGCAGCACCAGCGCGCGGCGGCGCGGCTGAAAAGGTTCGCGCCCCGCACGAGAAACGCGCCGACGCTGGAATCGCGGCAGAAGCGCAGGCTCGGCGGGAACGGTTTGCTCTTCGGCAGATGAAACGCGCCGGTGTTGAGCAGCACGAGGCGGCGGATTTGCCCGGGATGTTTCACCGCGTAGGCCATGCCGATCATTCCGCCCCAATCGTGCAGCACGAGCGTGAGGTTTTGGTTCACGCCGAGATGTTTCAGCAGCGCCTCCAAATCCGCGACGCGCCGCGCGAGCGTGTACGGATATTGCGCCGTGTCGGGCTTGTCCGAGAGGCCGCAGCCGATGTGATCGGGCACGATCAGTCGGCAGCGGTCACGCAACGCGGGGATCAACGCGCGATAATAAAACGACCATGTCGGGTTGCCGTGAATCATCACGACGGGATCGCCCGCGCCTTCGTCGAGGTAGTGCAGCGAGTGGCCGTCGAGGTTCAGGTACGACCCGACAAACGGGTACAATTCGCGGCGGAAGTTCACCATTCCCATCCGAGCATTAAACAGTTGAGGCCGCTGCCGATGCCCAGAAAGGCAACGCGCTGGCCGGGTTGGAGTTGACCGCGCTCCGCGGCAATCGCGGCGGTGAGTGGAAGCGACACCGTGCCGATGTTGCCGAGGTGCGGGTAGGTCGAGAAATCCTTCGCCGCGGAAATCCCGAGCACGTCGAGAATTTGTTTCTGATGCGCGGAGCCGACTTGATGACAGCACACGCGGTCCACCTGGTCCGCGGTCCAACCAAGCTCCGCGAGGAAATCCGCCCACGTGCGCCGGCCCAATTCCACGCCGTGTTTCATCACCGCGATGGAATCGGTGGACATGAATTGCTCGACCCCGCGCGCCTCCAGCGGCGCGAGACCCCAACGGCACAACGCGTGATGCTGCGGCGCGGTGCGCGTCACGCCGCCGACCAGCCGGTGCCCACGCGGGCCGCCGAACGAGCCGTCCGTGAGCACCAGCGCGATCGCGCCCGAGCCGCCCGTCAGCGTCGCCAGCCCGAGCGTGAACTGCTCCATCGACGACGCGGCGAGCATGCGCTGGATCATCACCTCGTTGATTTCGCGCGCGGATTCGCACGACACGACCAGGCCCGCGCGGATTTGCCCGAGTTGAATTCGGTTCGCGACATCGAGAATCCCGTTCATCACCGCGAGACAGGCATTGCTCAAATCGTAAACCGCCGTCCGCGCGGAAACGCCAATGCCAGCGGCCACGCGACACGCTGTGGCCGGCTCGAATTGCTCGCGACAAACCCCCGCGTAAATCAGCGCGCCAATCTCACCCACCGGCACGCCCGCCGCCGCCAGCGCCCGCCGCGCCGCGGCAATCGCCCCGCGCGACAGTGGCGTGCCCTCGTCCCACCAGCGCCGTTCCGTGATGCCCGTCAACGCCTCAAGCTGCCCCGGCTGCACGCGGAGCCGCGCGTAGAGCGGCGTCAGGCGTTCCTCCAATTCAACGGAGGACACCACGACCGGGGCCAGCTCATAGCCAATGGAATCAAGAAAAACGCCCGCGTACTTCGGCATCGCCGCGAAGCTAGGGATGGGCTGCGGGGAATTCGAGAGATTTTCCCGGAGAAGAATATTCGCGCGCAACGCGGCGGATTTCCGGGGTTGTGGTTCGCGCGCCAGCCCCTTTTCGT
>JAYVOY010000142.1:0-2539 GCA_043757645.1 Verrucomicrobiota bacterium | reverse complement strand
GACCGCGCCGCTCATGGGCACGAGGTAGAGGCGGAGGAAGTCATCGCCGTAGCCGCGCGCGCGGACGTAGTCGGCCACGGTCATCGCGGCGAACGCGGGGTCGGCGAGCGCGGCGACGGCCTCGGCGTTGAAGCGCCGGACTTGAAGGAGCAACCGCCAGAAGCGCGGGCGGAGGAGGTTGCGGCGCTGGGCGAAAAGGTGGTTCACGCTGCTGCCGCTGAACTCGAGTCCGCTCGGCCGGTGCTGGACGCTGAAGGACATCTTCGTCGGCTTCACGCGCACGCCCAACTCACGGAAAAGGCGCGTGAGGTGCGGGTAGGTGATTTCGTTATAGACCATGAAGCCGGTGTCGAAGGCGACGTGGCCGGAGCCTTCGGGGACGGCGATGGTGTTGGTGTGGCCACCGGGATAATCCGCCTGCTCGAAGAGCGTGAGGTCGAAGCGCGATTGGAGGAAGTGCGCGCAACCGAGGCCGGCAATGCCGGCGCCGATGATGGCGAGGCGTTCCGCAGGCATCACGTTTGCGGAGCGGTGTTGCTTCGTCTCGCTGCGAGCAATTCCACCGGCACCGGCCGCAAATTCCAAATCAGGCCCGTCCACGCGAGCGCCTTGAGGCCGTAGTAGGTGAGGTCGATTTCCCACCAGTAGAAGCCCTGACGGGTCGAGTGCATGTAGTGGTGATGATTGTTGTGCCAGCCCTCGCCGAGCGTGAGGAGCGCGAGCAGCAGGCTGTTGCGGCTGTCGTCGCCGGTCGGGAAACGCTGCCGCCCGAAGACGTGCGCGAGCGAGTTGATCGAGCAGGTGCAGTGAAAGAGTACGACGGTGCTGATGAAGCCCCAGACGACGAGTTGCCCACCCGAGGTGCCGAGTGCGGGGTGGGCGCGTTTGAGCCATTCACCGATGGCGTAGAACGCAACGCCGATGACGAGGGGCACGAGCGCATCGAAGCGGTTGAGGAAGACGAGTTCGGGAAATTTCGCGAGGTCTTTCACGCGGTTGTAATCGGTGGGAAAATTGCGCGCGCTGGTGATCCAGCCAATGTGCGACCACCAGAAACCATGCTGGCGCGGCGAATGGATGTCGGTCTCCGCATCGGAATGCTGGTGGTGCTGGCGATGATGGTAAGCCCACCAGAGCGGCCCGCGCTGCACGGCGGAGGCGCCGATCAGGCCGAAAAGAAACTGCGTCGGCCGCGAGGTTTGAAAGCTGCGATGCGAAAAGTAGCGGTGATAAAATCCGGTGATCGCAAACATCCGCACAAAGTAAAAAACGACGGCCATGATCACCGCCGCCCAACTCCAACCCCAGACCAAAACGCCGAGGCAGCCGAGGTGCAGGATCACGAACGGGACGCAGCGCAACCACTCGATGCGGTCCGGGGTTTCGCGCAGGCGGGTGACATCGGCGCAGCCGTAGTCGGCATCGAACCAGCGCACGAGCGCGGTGAGCGCGGCGGCGAGCGGGCGGCGGCTGGGTGGGGTGGCGGTCGGGGCGTCGGTGGACACAATGGTGATTTACCGAAGGCGGGCGTTGCCAAAATGAGCGGCGCGCCGCGATTCGCGGTTGGCGGAGGCACGGGCACGCCGGGGCTGTGGCTGCGATTTCAAGGTCATTTTCCTGCGGACGATGCTGGTCAATTTTCCGGGCAACCGCTCGCTTCAATCCGAGAGGCGGCGTGCAACGCGCCGGAGGCTGGCACAATCCGCGAAAAGCGCAACTGGGCGGCGGCCACGCGAATTTGCGCGCGTCGCGCAGTTGTTTCTGGGGATGCCGGGCAATGGTGCGGAATGACCATGAGACTCGGGGCGCTGAACGCATGAGCGCGTAAGAAACCGTGGGCAAGGGAATTTAGCCGAATCCATGCAGTAGGAGCGCCGCCGTCCCGGCGGCTCCCACCGTCCAAACGGGGCGAAAGCGCGGCTTTTCCGCGGCCCCAAATGCGCACGGAATAGGGAACCAAAAGCTGGCGTGTGAATTGCCCTCGCGGACTCCCCATGCCGTGAGCCGCCGAGACGGCGGTGGTCCGCCCATTGCCTCGTTACGGCTAAAGGCGGGACTCCGAACGAAAATCACGCGCGCGCGTTCTGGTCCCGGAGGGACGCCGCAGGAAATTAGCCGGGGGCCAGCAAGCGACAGCGAGCGCAGCCCCCGGTCCGCCGCGCGAAAAATCCTTCTGCCCCGGAGGGGCATCGGAGAAAAAATCCGGTGTCGGCGCGGGAACGACAGGCCTCCGGTGCCCCTCCGGGGCAGGGTTTCGCGCACGCGCCGAACCGGGGGCCGCGCTCGCATTCGCTCGCTTGCCCCCGGCTAATCTTCTCCGACGCCGCTCCGCGGCAGAGAATGGGCGCGCATCGCCCACAAAACGCGCGCACGCCCCGCCGCCCAAAGGCGGAACTCCGAACGAAAACCACCCGCGCGCGTGCGGTGAGGCGGCGTAAACGCCGCGTTCCGCTCGCGTTTCAACTGCATGGATCCGGTTTACGGCAGAGGAATTGGGGAGGCGAAACGCTGTTCCGCGGCAACTGCGGTTCGTTCGCCA
>JAYVOY010000141.1:0-2546 GCA_043757645.1 Verrucomicrobiota bacterium | reverse complement strand
CGGCTTGCAGGTTTTTCGCCCCGGCCAGCAGGCGCGCGTGGTCGATCAGGACGCGGAGGGTTTCCTCCATGTAGGCATCCATCGTCACGTCGGTTTCGCCGCTGTCGTCCGCGTCGGGGGCGGGGGCGGCGCCGACGACTTCGGGGGCTTTTTCCTCCTTCGCTTTTTTTGTCATGACGGGCGGGAGGGGTTTGCCTTTCTCGGCGGTTTCGAGCGTGACCTCGAAGAGTTTGTAGCCCGCCGCGGGGCGTTGCGCGCGCTCCTTCTTGCGGGCTTCGAGGCGGACTTTTTGCTCCTCCTTTTCCAGCCGCCGCTTGGGCTCGCTCATGGACACGGTTTTTTCTTCGCGCTGCTTTTTCACCATCTCGATGTCCTGATTGATGTAGGTGAAATCCACGCTGGCGCGCATCCGTTCGCTGGAATTTTTCCGCAAGGCCGCGAGTTGCGCCTGAACCAGATTGAAGCGCTCGTGCGCGATGCCCGCGATGCGGTCGGCCTCGAGGCAGTTCGGCAGGCTCGCCTCGCCGAGTTCCATGAAGTCATACACGGACGGCAGAATCACATCGGGCACCACGCCCTCTTTCTGCGTGGTCCCGCCCTCGACGCGGTAGAATTTCGAGATGGTGAACTTCAACTTGCCCGGGTCGGGAATCAGGGAGGCATTAATGAACTGGCTCAAGGGCATGAGCGTTTGCACGGTGCCTTTCCCGTGCGTGGTCTTGTCGCCGACGACGACCGCGCGCCCGTAATCCTGCAACGCCGCCGCGACAATCTCCGAGGCCGACGCGCTGAGATGGCTCACGGCCACGACGAGCGGGCCGTCGTAAACCACCTTCGCATCCGTATCGTCGAGCCGCTGAATGCGCCCGCGCTGATCCTTCACCTGCACGACCGGACCCTTCTTGAAAAACAGCCCGGCCAAATCCACGGCCTCGCTCAACATGCCGCCGCCGTTGCGCCGGAGATCGAGCACCACGCCCTTCACGTTCTCCTTCTTCAAGCGTTGCAAGAGCACCGAGCAATCCTCGGCGCAATGCTCGTAGAACTGCGGCAGCGTCACGACGCCCCAGCGTTCCGTCGCGCCCGCCGCATCGACGCGCTCCAGCATCACGGCCTTGGCCTTTTGCTCGGTGAGTTTGATTTCGTCGCGGATGATTTTCACAACGCGCCGCTCGGAGCCATCGACGGACGTGGCGGGGATCACGGTGAGGCGCACCTCGGTGTTGCGCGGGCCGCGGATCATCTCGACGACCTTGTTGAGCTTCATATCGACGGTATCCACCGGCTCGGCCTCGCCCTGCGCGACGGCGATGATGCGGTCGTTGGGTTTGACCTGCTTGCTCATGTCGGCCGGGCCGCCGGGCACGACGCTGCGGATGCGCGTGTAGCCGTCATCGAATTGCAACACCGCGCCGATGCCGCTCAACGAGAGCTTCACGTTGTTGATGTCGAAATTCGTCGCCTCGATCGGACTCATGTAATCGGAGTGCGGATCGTAGCAGTGCGAGAGCGCGGTGAGGTAAACCTCGAGGATTTCCGTGAGGTCGTACTCCTTCATCGTCTTGAGCAGCCGCGCGTACCGTTTGGAAACAATTTTCAAACGCTCGTCGGTGACGATCTTCAAATCGGCCTTGTCCTTGTCCTTGGACAAGCGGTCGGCGAGCAGCTCGAACTTCATCCGCGCGCGCCAGAAAGCCTCGGCCTCGGCCGGATCTTTCGGCCACGGGAGCTTGTTGCGGGCAGGCGTGTATTTCTCGTCCACCTCGAAATTGATTTCCTCCTTGAGGATGGTTTGCACGAGGTCATTGCGCTCCTTCAAGCGCTGGACATACACGCCGAAGATGTCGAAGGCGGGCGCGGAATTTCCAGCGCGCACCAACTCGTGGAGCGTCGCGCCGTAGCGGCGATTGAAGCCGTCCACGTCGGGCTGGAGGAAAATCAGGTGGTTGTAATCCAGCGCGTCGAGGAAGTTTTTCAAATGATTGCGGCCAATCGCCTCGTCCAGCGGCTGCTGCTTGTAGTGCGCCTGTTCGAGCAAACGCGCGACCGTCGCCGTGACGCGGTCCGCCTGACTGCGGGTGAACGGCACGCCGCCGCGGGAATCCGCCGCCAAAATGAGGAAGCCCAGAAGGAGTGAAAGGCCACGCATAAATTATTCTCTGATTTTATCGGGATGAAATCGGGTTGACTGAACGGAGCGTCAACGATGCCCCCGGCATTTGCCAGAGATTTTCCGACGCGACGCGCGCGGAGGGAGTTCGAGACAACGCAACCTTTCGCGCGGGTGGGCGCGCGACCGCATTTCTCCCGGCCGCTGCCGCGCGTTATCGCCGCGGCGGGGCGTGAATGCGCGCGCCGAGGGCGCGGGGCGCGGCTCCGGTTGCTTACTCGTCGCGCAGGGTTTGCGTTTGCACGCGGGGTTGCGAGGCTGCGGGCGTGCAAGAATCTGAATCGGTGCAGTGTCCGTTTTGCGGCCAGAGTTTCGAGTTGCTCCTCGACACGAGTGTGACCTCGCAGCGCTTCACGACGGATTGCGAGGTGTGCTG
>JAYVOY010000140.1:0-9400 GCA_043757645.1 Verrucomicrobiota bacterium | reverse complement strand
GACGGACGTTCATCCGCCGGGATCGGCACGCCGCTGCGCGTGAAGGACAGCCCGCGGCTCGACGACGACGCGAGCGTGAGCGAACCGAAGCGCGTGTCGGGGACGAGCTTCTCGATGCAGTATTGGTCGAGCGAAATGGTGTTCTTGAAATTATCCGCGCGCGGGTGCGGCGCGGCGGTGAGGTAGCACAATTCCGCCGGATGCCCGCCATCCACCTCGGGATGCGAGAGGCCGGAGAACACGGTGAATTCTTTGCGGAACTCCGCGAGCGGTTCGAGGTAAGGCGTGAGCGCGTAGTCCTTGCCGGCCTGCTCGGGGAACAAGTTCGGCGTGTGCAGGCCGAGCGTGGTGTTGATGCAAATCATCCGGCGCGGCGCGGCAACGGCGACGGCGGCGGCGCGCGTGCGGAAAGGCGTCATCGCTTCGAGCAGCGGCAGCGCGAGCGTGACGCCCGCGCCGCGGAGGAAGGTGCGGCGGGATAGCCGCAGGGGAGCGATCATAAATATCTTAGATTATCGAAAAGAGTTCACTTGCAATTGCCGCATTAGGCATAGCACGCAAGACCGCAGTCGGACTGCTTTGTGGCAACGAGAATTCGCCTCGCGACCAATTGGTCACAACGGCGGGATGCCCGCCAGCGCGGCCTCCAAGTGCTCGGTGGTGCCGTGCTGCGCGCACCAGTCGCGGATGTATCCCATGTCCAGCGACTCGGGGCCTTGCACGGCGAGCACGTCGCGGGCGTCGTCGAGGTCTTTGTTCCGGCCCCAGCGGAGTTTTTGCACGATGACGTCTTCCGCGGTGGGGAGCCAGGTCGAACGGCCAAGCATGGGCACGAAAACTTGACGGCGACGGCGGAATTCCTCCTGCACGAAGCCATCATCGAAGAGTTCGAACAACTCAATCATGTAGGCCGGTGTGGAGCGACTGGTGCCAACATGGCGGCGGCCAACGGTGAGCGGAGCGGATGGGACTTGTGGCTCGAACTGCACGAATGGATCGAGGGCTTTGGTCATCATCCCGAGTCCGCCCGCCACTTTCTCTGCCACTAGTAAGTTTACCCGCGGCGACGCGCTCGACACTCCGTAGGCCACGCCCGCGAGTGAGCCGACCAGCATAAAATCCACGCCGGCCGATTCCGCCGCTGCCACCGTTTTGAGCGCCAGCTCTTCGAGCGTCATTTGCCGGGTGGTTTCTCCGCCACGTAAAGCCCGTGTTCCCGCACGCGGTCGAGGCGCTCCAGCCACCGCCGCACCTCGCGCCAACCGGCGGCCTCGTCGCGCGTGCCCAACCGGTGCATCGCCCCGGCGTGCATCATGCCGAACTGACTGTTCGATTGCTCGAAGACTTCCGTGAGGCGTTGCTCCACGGTCATCCGCCGCGCGCGCAAAATCTTGTCGCGATAAATCGCGTCTTGCAGCGCCTTCAAGGCGGCGGGGTCATCGTGAATGTTTGGCATGACGGGGCGCAGATTATCGGCGGACACCGGACGCGACCAGTGCGCGCGAAATCGCGGTCATTTTCTTAGCCGTAACGATGCAATGGATGGAGCGCCGCCGTCTCGGCGGCTCACGGTGTGGGAAAGTCTGAGGGGGCCAATTGTCCGCGCGCTTTTGGTTCACGATTCAGTGGGTATTTGGGGCCGCGGAAAATCCGCGCGTTCGCCCCGTTTGGACGGTGTGAGCCGCCGAGACGGCGGCGGTCCGACTGCATGGTTACGGCTTAGGTTTTGAATTTTGAGTTTCCCCGCGGACCGCCTACGGATTCACCACGTTTTGCGGGTTTCCCGCGAGGAACGCGCGGAGATTCGCGGTGGCCACGTCCAGCAAACGCGTCCGCGCGGCTTTGGTGGCCCAGGCGAGGTGGGGCGTGATGACGCAGTTGCGCGCGGTGAGCAGGGGATTGTCGGCGGGCGGGGGCTCGACCGAGAGCACGTCCAGGCCCGCGCCGGCGATTTGGCCGCGGTTCAACGCGTCGGCCAGCGCGGCTTCGTCGATGAGCGGGCCGCGGCTGGTGTTGAGGAGAAACGCGGTGGGCCGCATCAGCGCGAGGCGTTCGGCGTTGAGCAGGCCTTTGGTTTCCGGGGTCAGCGGACAGTGGAGGCTGACGACATCGCTGGTGCGCAGGAGCGTGGCGAGGTCGGTGGCTGCCACGTTCGCGCCGGACGGGACTGTGCCGGTGCGGGTCGTCGCGATCACTTTCATGCCGAAGGCTTGCGCGAGTTGCGCGACGGCGTGGCCGATGCGTCCGTAGCCGATGATGCCCAGCGTCAATCCGTCCAATTCCACGAGGGGAAAATCCCAGTAGCACCAATCTGGACTGGCAACCCAACGCCCGTCGTGGACCGTCTGGCTGTGATGCCCGGCGCGCTGCGTCAACTCGAGGAGCAGCGCCATCACCATCTGCGCCACGGAGCGGGTGCCGTAGGCGGGGACGTTCGTGACGGGAATGGCGCGCGCCTTGGCGGCGGCGACGTCCACGACATTGTAGCCGGTGGCGAACACGCCGATGTATTTCAACTTCGGCAGGCGCTCGAGGGTGTCGCGGTGGAGCACGACTTTGTTGGTGAGTAACACGTCCGCGGCGGCGGCGCGTGCGAGCAATTCGGCGGTGGGGGTGCGTTCGTGGATGACGCAATTCCCGAGCGCGTGCAGCGGGGTCCAGTTCAAATCACCGGGGTTCAGCGTGTGACCATCCAAAACGACAATGTTCATGGGCGCGATTCAAACAGAAGCGCAGGTCGGCTCAACCACTAATTCCCAGTGCCCTGTCCGAATGGAACCCGAACCCCGAAATGGAACCGCGGATAACGCGGCTGAAGACCCGCAGCGCGTGGTTTTGGGCGCGGCCGCGAAGTTTCGGCGCGGGGAAATAAGCCGCGGCATTGAGTTGGGGTTTTATCCGCGCCCAGCCGCGTAATCCGCAGTTCAACAATTCCGGTTTCGGAATGCGGGTCGAATTCTTGAACTTGCAACTCGCCGTGTGGACCCGGAAGCGTCTCAAGCCGATGCGTGCTTTCGCCGATAACCCCACCGCGCGCGCCCGGCCTGTCCGGACGCCGCTACGGAAAGCCCTGTAATCGTACGAATTCAAATTGACTTTTCGCGCGGCGCCCCTGAATTTCGCCGCAGCTAAAACTCGAATTGGAAACACTGAAACCAAACCGGGACTTCACCATGAAAAACTCAAACACATTCGTCCGGCTCTTCACCGCCACGGTCGCGCTCCTTGTCGCGGTCATCGCCACGCCCGTCAACGCCGCCACGCCCGCGGGGGCGGCTTATGGCAAGGCACTGGTCGTCAAGGTCGTCGGCAACGCGTCGTTTGTGGACGCCAAGGGCGGCGATGGAGCCATTCGCGAGGGCATGACGCTGGGGCAGGGGACCAGCATCATCACCGGGACTGGCGCGTCGGTGACGATGGACCTCGGCCGGAACGGCGATGTCCTGACTGTCAATGAGAATTCCACCATCTCGATCGACACGTTGCTGCTGCGAGATACCGGTGCGGAAACCGCGGCCACCACGCAACTGGAAGCCAAACGCGGCAGCCTCAGCTTCAACATCAAGAAACTTTCCGCCGCCTCCAAATACGAGGTGAAAACCGCCAATGGTGTCGCGGGCATCCGCGGGAGCCGCGGGATCATCTACGCCGTCGGCATCTTCCAATGCCTAGATGGCACGCTGGTCGTTTCCGTGCAACGGATGACCGCCGCCGGTGCGCCCATCGGTCCGCCCCAGACTTTCCAAGTGACCCGGGCCAATGCGTTGGACACGAGCCGCGGTGGTGTCGTTCCGGTTCAGTTGACCCCGATTCCGCGGGCGGAGTTTGACCGACTCGAAAAGACACTCGTTGCGCAAGATACGATTGTCGTGCCGCGCCGGGAACGCCCGGGCAACCCGCAGGAACGCCCGGGCAACCCGACTGCGGACGGGCGCAACGATCTGACCAGCCAAATTGGCACGCTGATCAACCGGCTCTCACCCATCCAATAGCCTCCAACCCGATCATGATGGCGATCGGCTGCAGATGGCGCCAGCCAGTGTGATCGGTGTGGTTTTCCAAAACCCCAGGGCAGTCTTGCTCTGGGGTTTCGCTTTTCCTAAGTCGTGAAATTCGATTCCTCCAAAACCGCCCCGGCGCTGGTCACTCTGGCCGTCGTCGCGTTGGTGGCGCTGGCGCAAGCTTTGCCCGCGTGGCTCCCGCGGCTCGATGCCCTCCAGCGCCTCGAGTGGATGACCTACGATTGGCGCGTCCGCAAAGCCTTCGAGCGGCCCGCACCCATCGCCACGAATCTCGCGGCGATTTTCATCGACAACGACAGTCTTAAAATCTTCAACGAGAAGCACCGCTACAGTTGGCCGTGGCCGCGGCACTTGCACGGACGACTCGTGCGCGAACTCGCGCTCGAAGGGGCGACGGCGATTGGTTACGACGTTTTCTTCATCGAGCTCCAACCCGACTTCACCGAGACGCGCGTCCTCGTTCCGGGAAAGGGCCAAATCAGCTCCGACGACTATTTGGCCCTGCAATTAAAGGTCGCCCACAACGTCATCCTCGGCGCGCCGGGTGAAACGAGCGACGGCCAGTGGCGCGTGCTGCCCCCCGCCGAATTGTTCCGCACCAACGCCGCCGCGCTCGCCCACGCCACCAGTGATCGCGACACCGACGGCGTGCTGCGGCGCGCGAAACCTTTCAAGGACGATCCCAAACTCGGGCGCATCTGGCATCTCGGACTGCGGATGGCCGCGACCGAGATCAAGCTCGACCTCGCGGCGGCGCAGCTCGAGCCAGGCCGAATCGTGCTGCGGGGAAGTGGCGGAATCGAGCGCGTCATTCCGCTCGATGCGGACGGATTTTTTTACATCGATTGGAACATCGCGTGGAACGACAAGCGCCTGTTCAAGGCCTCGTTCGAGGACGTTTTGGAAATCGAGGAAAGCCGCGCGGGCGGCGCCACCATTGATCCCGCCGTCGCGGGCAAACTCGTCTTCGTCGGCTCCATCGGGTCCGGCAACAACATCTCCGACGTCGGCGCGTCGCCGCTCAACAGCGAGACCTACCTTGTCAGCAAACATTGGAACGTCGCCAACTCCCTCCTCACCGGCCGCTTTGTGCGGCGCGGTTCGCGCGGTGTGGAACTGCTGTGCGTGGCGGCCCTGGCGCTGCTTGCCTGCCTCGTCACCACCCGCTTGCGCGCGCCGTGGGCGACGCTCGCGGTGCTTTTCGCCGCCGTGGTATGCGTCGCTGGCGCGCTGGTGCTCTTCATTCGCGAGCGGTACTGGTTGCCGCTGGTTTTGCCCGTGGGCGGAGGATTACTGCTGACGCACGCCAGTCTCGTCACGCATCAACTGCTGTTTGAACAACGGGAAAAACGCCGGGTGCGAAATGTCTTCTCGAAACTCGTTTCGCCCAACGTTGTCAACGAATTGCTCAGTTCCAAAAAACTCAACCTCGGCGGCAGCCTCCGCGAAATCACCGTCTTCTTCGCCGACGTCCGCGGCTTCACCGAACTCACCGACACCAACGCCGCCAAGGCCGATGCGTACGTCAAACAAAACAACCTCACCGGCGCGGCCGCCAGCGCCTATTACGACCAACAAGCGCGCGAAACGCTGGAGACCGTCAACACCTACCTCGCCACCATCGCCGACCAAATCAAGCTCCACGTCGGCACGCTGGACAAATACATCGGCGATTGCGTGATGGCGTTCTGGGGCGCGCCCACGCCGAACAAACAGCACGCCCTGAGTTGCGTTCGTTCCGCCGTGGACATCCAGCGCTCCCTTTACGCGCTCAACCTCCGCCGTGCCGAGGACAACAAACGCCGCGAACAGGAAAACCCCGCGCGCGCGGCCGCGGGCCAGACGCCGTGGCCCCTGTTGCCATTGCTTGCACTCGGCACTGGGATCAATTCCGGCACGTGCATCGTCGGGCTGATGGGGTCCGACGATCACATCCTCAACTACACCGTCTTCGGTCGCGAAGTGAATCTCGCCAGCCGGCTCGAGGGCGTCTCCGGCCGCGGCCGCATCATCATTGGCGAAGCGACTTTTCGCGACGTGCTGCGCGATGATCCGGTGCTCGCGGCCAAATGCGTCGAACTGCCGCCGGTCGCGGTGAAGGGGTTCAAAGGTCAGGTGCGCATTTTCGAGGTTCCCTGGCGCGACCCCGCGCCCGCCGCCGCACCAACCGCGCTCGTGGCCTCCTCATCGACATCGCCCGCACCACCGCTCGCCACCGTTCCCAAGGGCACGACCTGACCCGCGCTCCCCGGGGGCTGGCTTGCGTGCGCGCATTGTTTACGCCGCGAGTTGCCAGCCTGGTTCGATCTCCGCGTCGTAGGAGGACGGCGCGCAGCCCCGGAGGAGTTTGCGTTCGGCGAGGATGCCGACCATCGCGGCGTTGTCGGTGCAGAGTTCGCCGGCGGCCAGGCGCAACACCAGTCCTTCGCGGCGGCAGGCTTCGGCGAGGTCGCGGCGCAGGCCGCGATTGCTCGTGACGCCGCCGGAGGCCGTCACGCAGCGCACGCCGAGGCGGCGGGCGGCGCGGATGGTTTTGGTGACGAGCACTTCCACTATGGCGGCTTGCACGCTGGCGCAGAGATTTTGCAATCCGGCGGCGTCGTTCAGCAGCGCGGGATTTTTTTGGAGGAAATAACGCACGGCGGTTTTCAGGCCGCTGAAACTGAAATCGTCCGCCTCGGTGTTCAGCATCGGGCGCGGGAAATCGTGGGTGCGCGCGTCGCCGCCCGCGGCTAGGCGGTCGAGTTCGGGGCCGCCGGGGTAGGGGAGGCCGATGAGCTTGGCGACTTTGTCGAAACATTCGCCGGCCGCGTCATCCACCGTGCTGCCGAGCACGCGGTGCTCCAGCTCGGCGGCGACATGGACAAGCATCGTGTGGCCGCCGCTGACGATGAGCGAAACGTTCGGCTGAAAGGCCGCGAAATCCGCGGCGGGCGGCGTCCCGGAAATCCACGGCGAGTACAGATGCGCCTCGTGATGATGAATCCCGAGGAACGGACGCCGGCGCGCGAAGGCCAGCGCCTGCGCTGTCTTCAGCCCCGCCATCAGCGCGGCGGGCAGGCCCGGACCGCGCGTGGCGGCGAAGGCGTCAAGGCTCGAAATCGCCACGCCCGCTTGGGCCAAAGCTTGTTCGATGACGGGCGGGAGATGGCGCAGATGTTCGCGCGTCGCGAGTTCGGGGACGACGCCGCCGTATTCGGCGTGCAGGCGGATTTGGGAGGAAACGGCGTTGGCGAGGACAACGCCGTCGCGAATCACCGCCGCGCCAGTTTCATCGCAGGAAGTCTCCAGCGCGAGGAGAGTCATGGCGAAAGCCGAGCGGATGTGGCGGCGAAGGAATGCGGCGAACGAAAACAATTTCGCGCGGGAGCGCGGCGTTTACGCCGCTTCAGTGCGGGGAGGTTTTGGAGCGTGTGAACGATCACAGGCGAACGGGCGTTGAAGCGACCTGAAGGTCGCGCTCCGGGGCGCGCGGGAGGCGGCGATGGATTCGCGAATAACTATTTCGCCGCCGCGACCTTGCCCGTCTCGGGCTTCATCTGCGAGAGCAGGATGCCCACGCCCTTGAGGTAATCCAGCGCGCGCTCCAACTGCGTGTCGCGGGCTTTCAGCACGCGCTCGCGATCTTTGCCTTCCATGGCGTCCGCACCGCCGGGCGCGCGCTTGAGCATCAGATCGCGCTCCTCGTCGAGGGACATCGGCACGACGCTGTCCGGCTCGATGCCGTGCTCGTGAATGACCTTGTGACTCGGGGTGTAATATTTGGCGGTCGTGAGTCGGAGCGCCGCGCCGTCGGGCAGCGGGAGGATGCTTTGCACGGAGCCTTTGCCGAAACTTTTCTCGCCCATCACGTAGGCGCGCTTGAGGTCTTGCAGGCAGCCGGCGACGATTTCCGACGCGCTGGCGCTGCCGCCGTTGATGAGGATCACGAGCGGCATATTGGGATGTTTGGTGCGGCCGGTCGCGTTGAAGACGCTTTTCTCCGCGGCGTTGCGGCCCTCGGTCGAGACGATCAACTGGCCGCGCGGCAAAAACTTTTCGCAGACTTTCACCGCCTGATCGAGCAGGCCGCCGGGGTTGTCGCGCAGGTCCATGACCAACGATTGCGCGCCGCGTTCCTCCATGATTTTCATCGCGCGTTCCAGATCGTCGGCGGTGTGTTCGCCGAATTGCGAGAGGCGCACGTACCCGATTTTGTTTTCGTTCAGCGGGAATTCGCGGCGGCCATTGAGGTCCTTGACGGTGTCCACCTTGATCACGGCGCGGGTGAGTTTGTAATCCTTGGCGGCGGTGGCGGGCGGGCGCATGACGGTGATGTTCACGTCGGTGCCGGGTTCGCCCCGGAGTTTCTTCACGGCGTCGGCGACGGTCATTTTCTCCGTGGACTTGCCGTCGATTTTCACAATGCGATCACCGGCGCGAATGCCGGCTTTGAAACCGGGGCTGTCGTCCATCGGCGCAACGACGGTGATGTGCGTGTCCCTCGAGGAAACCACGATGCCGAGGCCGCCGAACTCGCCACTGGTGTCCTTGCGGAGGTCGTCGAATTTGCGCGGCTCCATGTATTCGGTGTGCGGGTCGAGCGTGGAAATCATGCCCTTGAGCGCGCCGTTGATGAGGGCCTTGTAGGCGGTCTTGTCGCCATCGACGTAGTTCTGGTGGATCATCTCCAGCACGCGGGTGAACTGGGCGATGTTGGGGTAGGCGTCGTCGCGCTCCTTGTCGGCGGCGTTGCTGAGATAAATCTGCGATCCCAGAATGAGGTTCAGGGTGAGAACCGTGCCGACCAGACCGTAGAAAAAGGATTTTTTCATAAGACCTGTGAAAACCGCGCGGCACCCTAGTTTCGGACTGCCGCCATTGCAAGCGCTGTTGCCAAACCCATAGATCGCGGAGGCTGGGGGGCTGGGAGTGTGGCCGTCCCCGGCCACAGCAACGTCCGCACGCAAGTGGCGTTGTGGAAATTCTCGGCCGCTCGGCGGGTTCGGACCTCGCCGCGCCCGAGGATGGGCGCACTCCGCCAGGCACGCGCGGTTTCTTGCCGGTGGCAATAAAATTTACCACACGTGAACTTTAATCTGGGGGACCGGCGGGCGAAATCCGGGCACTTCAGCTTCGCGGTGGATCGCACCGACATTTCGTCCACGCCACCCTTACTTCGCCGCCGCGACATCCGTCACCGCGTTCCAGATGAATTCGATGAACCGCCCGAGGTTGCGGAGGGAAAGTCGTTCGTCGTTGCCGTGCATGCCGGTGAGTTCCTTCTCGCCGTAGATGTTGCCGACGCCGTAGGCCTGCACGCCTTTGGCCCGCAGTTGCGCGGAGTCGGTCGCGCCCACGACCATCATGGGCAGGGTGACCGCGCCGGGGAACATCCG
>JAYVOY010000139.1:0-2548 GCA_043757645.1 Verrucomicrobiota bacterium | reverse complement strand
CGCAATAAATACGCGGAGGCGTCGGCGTTCGTGACGCCGACGGCGATGCTGGCGAGCGCGCGGGATTCGCCCTCGGGCAGGGCCGCGGCGATTTTCGCGAACGCGCCCGGCACGCGCAGTTGCTCGCGCAGCGCGAGGCGCGCGACGTGCGCGAGATGCGTGTCGGGCGCGGGGGCGCTCAGTTGCAATTGGAGCAGCGGCACGAGGTTTTCCGCCGCGGGGTTGGCCGCGAGCGCGTCAGCGGCGGCGCGCTGGACCATGCCGTCGGGGCTTTTCAACGCCGCCAGCGCGGCCGCACGCAGCGGGTCACTCACGCCGCCGTCTTTCGCGCCCGCCGCCGCGCGGAGGCCGCGGTCGGTGAGCACGCGCAGCGCCTGGACGCGCACGGCGAAGTCGCGATCCTGCATCGCGCCGAGCAACGTGGCGTCATCGAGCGCGCCGTTGCGCTCGGAAATCCAGAGCGCGCCACTCATCAAGCCCGGACGATCCGCGCCTTGGATGAAGTGCCATAGCCCCTGCGCGGCTTGTTTCACGAGATCGCGCGTTTCATCGGCGGGGCGCGCGGCGAGTTCGTTCAACGCGAGCGAACGGCGCGCGGGATTTTGCGTCTCGAGTTCGCTCACGAGCACGTCGGATTTCATTTCCGTGAAGTTGGGCAAAGTCGCGGCCGCGCGTTGTCCCGCACCGACGGCGTTCGCGCCCTTGTAAACAATGCGCCACAGGCGTCCGCGGTCGCGGTCGCGGCCCGGATGCGTCAGCGGCACTTCGTAGTGGCCGATGATGCGGTTGTAAAAATCCGCGACGTAGAGCGCGCCGTCGGGGCCGAATTGCAAATCGACGGGGCGGAACCACGGATCGTCGGTGCGCAGAAAATCGGGCAGCTCGTGGCCCACGCTCGTGCTGCCGCGCCATTCGATGCGGTCGCGGTTGATGCGGCTGGTCATGACGTTGCCGATGAAAATGTTGCCCTGATATTCCGCGGGCCACGCCGGGTCGCTGATATACACAATGCCCGCGATGGCGGTGCTGCCGTGGCTGTGCTGGATCGTCACGGGCGCGAAGCCGAGACCGTCGTGCGGGCGGCCGAAGCTCGGATACGAACCGGCGCGGAGGAGTTGGTAAATCGGCGAGCTGTGGCAGTCGGCGGAGTAGAGATTGCCGAGGGGATCGAAGCAGAGGCCGAAGGGGTTCACCTGGCCGTGGGTCCAGTGTTCGAGGCGCGAGCCATCGAGGCGGAAGCGATAAATATTTCCCGACGGCAGATAAATTTCGTGACCATCGCGGCCCTTCACGCGGGACTGGTTGTTGAAGCCGTGCGTGGCGTAAATCCAGCCGTCATCGCCGCGGCGGAAGGACGCCTGGTTGCCGTGGGTGTCGCGCGAAAAATCAAACGGGCCGTAGAGAATCTCCTGTTTGTCCGCGACGCCGTCGCCATCGGTGTCCTCGAAAAGCCAGATGTTTGGGATGCTCCAGGCGAGGCATTTCCACGTGGGTTTCGCGCCGGGAGCATTCGCGCTGCGAAAGGGATAAATGCCGATGGGGATGTTCAGGTTCGTCGCGAAGGTGGTGACTTTTCCGGCGAGACCGTTCGCGGCGAAGTCGCTGAAAATGCGGATCGTGTCGCGGGTCTCGGAGTTGGTTTTCGCGGGGAACGGATATTCGCGCGACTCGGTGAGCCACAGGCGGCCCGCGGCGTCGAAGGCGAGGTTCATCGGCTTGCGGAGATTCGGTTCGGAGGCGACGAGCTGCATCTCGAATCCGGGTGGGAGATGAAAACTTTTCTGCTCGTCGGCAGTCGTCAGCGGCGGCGTGCTGCGGACGCCCTCGGCGAACGGATCGGCCGCGCGGAGGAACGTGGTGGCGGTGAGTATTTGGAGGGCGACGACGAGGGCGCGAAGGCGCGGGGAGAAATCTTTCATGCGATGCGGATGCTTATGCCGGAAAGGGTGGTGCGCCAAAAGCAAAACTTCCGGGAAAGCCGGGAAACGCCGCGGCTTGCGATGGCTTGGCAACCACCGACCACTGCCCGCACTGCTGGAGACGCGCCTTCCCCCAACGGCCGCAGGCTTCGTCTCCCTCTCCTCCCGCCGCGGGAGGAGAGGGCTGGGGAGAGGAGGTTCGCCCCCTCGCCCCGTTCGTGCCTCACGGGGCGAGGGAATCCAAACTCCCGGCTCGATCTAGGACACCCGGCCCATCTCCGCCCGAAGAGTCATTGATACTAGGTTGTCGCAGAGACTTGTCTCGTGCGCCGCCGTAAAAAGAGTGTGATTAAAAGTGGATGAGGGTTGGAGCGGGAGGGCCAAAGGCCCGGCTCCATACCAGCAGCGCCCCACGGAAAGCACGCATCCACCCCGCGAGCGCCAACGGCGCGCCCCAATCCGTTCGCCCGCGGTTGCCACCCCAACCGTTGCCGCCGGGCTTGGAACGGGCGTTCAGCCGGATCCATGCCGTAGGAGCGCCGCCGTCTCGGCGGCTCACACCGTCCAAACGGGGCTAATGCCAGCCTTGGCCGTGGCGTAAAAATCTCACTGCAAGGTGACTCCAAGGT
>JAYVOY010000138.1:0-2549 GCA_043757645.1 Verrucomicrobiota bacterium | reverse complement strand
CGGGACGGCCCGGCGGCCCGGGCGGCAGCGGCGGCGGCGGGATGGGTGGCGCGGGAGGCTTTGGGGGAATGGGCGGTGGTGGCGGTGGACGACCGCCGGGTGGGGGGCGCCCGGAGTTGCGTTTTCAGCGGACAGTTTATGTGCTGCCCGCCGACGCGCTGAAAACTCCGGACGGCACGATGCTGGGCAAACCCGCGCCGGTGCAGGTGAAAACCGGCATCAGCGACGGCACGTTCACGGAAATTGTCGAGGGCCTGAAGGAAGGCGATCTGGTCGTGTCCGGCCAGGTGTTGACGGGTGCCGACGCGGCGAAAGCGCCGACGGCAAATCCGTTCGGCGGCGGGATGCGGCGGTTCTAATTTTTCGCGCGCGAAATTTTTTTGCCACGGATGAAACACCGATGAAACACGGCGCGTTGGAATCTCCCGCAGCGCGGGCGGATGGCCTTCAGCCCCAACGGGGCTGCGTCCTCCAGCTCAGGATTGCCCGCGCCGAGCGGGCTACCCTGAGCCGTAACGATGCAATTGATGGACCGCCGCCGTCCCGGCGGCTCCCGGCGTGGGAAAGTCTGCGGGGGCAAATTGTCCGCGTGTTTTTGGTTCCCTATTCAGTGAGCATTTTGGGCTGCGGAAAATGCCCGCCCCCGCCTCCTTTGGCCGGTGTGAGCCGCCGGGACGGCGGCGCTCCTACGGCATCGTTACGGCTGGGTGGGGCGGTTCCGATCGCGAGCAACCCCAACGGGGTTGTGGCCGTTTGTCGGAACGGCGGGACACAACCCCGTTGGGGTTGGGGACAATGGATTCGCGAACCCAGGGTAGCTCGTTCCTCGCAACCCCGGGCTGGAGGCCGCAGCCCCGTTGGGGCTGACTTGCGGCCCGGAGCGCGGCTGTGTCGCAGACCAGCCGCAGCAGCCGCGCAGCGTCGAGGTCAGAGAATATTTCTGCGGCCCTCGTGCTGGCCACGCGCTGCGGCTGGTGCTCCGCACACAGCCGCGCTCCTGCCGACAACATCGGGCGGCACCAGTTTTTCCGCGGCCGCAAAAGATTCGTTCCACTAAATTTTTAGAATCCCATGAAAGCCATTGTTGTCCGCCAAACGGGTGCCCCCGAAGTGCTGCGTCTCGAAACGGTCCCCGATCCGCAGCCGGGCGCGGGGCAGGTGCTGGTGCGGGTGCGCGCGGCGGGCGTGAATCCGGTGGACACCTACATCCGCAGCGGCGCGTATCCGCGCGCGGCGGGCCTGCCGTACACGCCGGGACTGGACGCGGCGGGCACGGTCGCGAGCGTGGGCGCGGGGGTGACGGCGTTCCAGACGGGCGATCGGGTGTACACGGCGGGCGCGTTGACGGGCGCGTACGCGGAGCTGGCGTTGTGCAACGTCGAGCAGGTGCATCGGCTGCCGCAGGCGTGTTCGTTCGCGCAGGGCGCGGCGCTGGGCGTGCCGTATGCGACGGCGTTTCGCGCGTTGTTTCACAAGGGCCGCGCGGTCGCGGGGCGCACGGTGCTGGTTCACGGCGCGAGCGGCGGCGTCGGCACGGCGGCGGTACAATTGGCGCGGGCAGCGGGCTTGCGCGTGATCGGCACGGCGGGTTCCGAGGCGGGCCGCAAATTGGTCGCGGCGCAGGGCGCGCACGAGGTGCTCGATCATCGCGACCCGGAGTATTGGAAGAAGTTGCTGGAACTGACCGGCGGGCGCGGCGTGGATTTGATTCTCGAAATGCTCGCGAACGTGAATCTCGCGAAAGACCTCACCGCGCTCGCGCCGTTTGGCCGCGTGGTGGTCATCGGCAATCGCGGCACCATCGAGATCAATCCGCGCGACGCGATGATGCGCGACGCGACCATTCTCGGGATGACGCTGTTCAACGTGAGCGGCCCCGAGTTGGCGAGCATTCACGAGGCGCTCGTGGCGGGCTTGGAGAACGGCACGCTGCGGCCGGTGGTGGGCAAAGAGCTGCCGCTCGCCGACGCGCCGCGCGCGCACGAGGACGTGCTCAAGGCGGGGGCGCTGGGGAAAATCGTGTTGGTGCCCTGATTGAAATGCGCGCGCCAATCGAACTTATTCCGCGGGCGTTTTTCTGGAGTGAGATTGCCCAAAACTCGTTGCGCGCGCTTCGTCGCGGAAACGGGTGCGGAGCGCCGAGCACCGGCTCGGCGCGAATCACGCGGGCCGCGGTCCACGCCGAGCCGGTGCCCGGCGCTCCGCGTACGGAGTCCCGCCTTCAGGCGGTGGGGCGTCCGCATTGGCGGCGCGCGGGCGAGTTTTCACAGCCTCCGTCACGACGGACATCCCGCCGGCTAAAGCCGGGACTCCGTACCTGGCATTCGCGCGTTCGCGGAGCACGTGCCTTGGCATGAAGCCCATCATCCAAATCGACCACCTCGACAAGATTTACCATTCCGGTGAAGTCGATGTTCACGCCGTGCGCGATGTGTCGTTCACGGTGCCGCCGGGCGAATTCATCGCGGTGATGGGCGCGAGCGGCTCGGGAAAATCCACGCTGATGAACATCGTCGGCTGTCTCGACCGCCCGACGAAGGGCCGCTACC
>JAYVOY010000137.1:0-2549 GCA_043757645.1 Verrucomicrobiota bacterium | reverse complement strand
AGGACGTGAAGCGCGGCGACAAAATCGCCGTCGCCGAAGACCACGTCCTCGCCAAACTCGAACCCCATCTCGACGCGGGCAAACCCGGCATCACCCTCCACCTCACGCCCGAGGACAAGGCCATTTCGCGGCTCTTCTGGTTGATGACCGACAAGCCCACGATCTTCGCCTGCAACGTGAAGGAATCCGACCTCGCCACCGCCGACACGAATCCCTTCGTCCAGAAAGTGCGAGAGTACGTGAAGACCCATCTCGCGTGCGAGGCCGTCGTCATCAGCGCGCAAATCGAGAGCGACCTCGTCGATCTCGCGCCCGACGAGGCGAAGGAATTTTTGAAGGAACTCGGCGTGGCGGAATCCGGCGTCGGCAGCCTCATTCGCGGCACCTATCATTTGCTCGGCCTCCGCACGTATTTCACCGCGGGTGAAAAAGAGGTTCGCGCCTGGACCATTCACGCCGGCGACACCGCGCCCAAGGCCGCGGGCGTGATCCACAGCGATTTCGAGCGCGGCTTCATCAAGTCGGAGACCGTCGCCTACACCGACCTCGTGAAATGCGGGAGCGTCGCCGCCGCGCGCGAAAAGGGCCTCTACCGCATGGAAGGCAAGGAATACGTCGTGGCCGACGGCGACGTGCTGCTGTTCAAGTTCAACGTCTGAGGCGGCGGAGACTCAGCGAAACCAAGCGCGCATTCGCGTCCGCCAAGGTACGGAGTCCCGCCTTTAGGCGGCGGGGCGTCCCTACTCGCGGCAGTCTGGCAAGTGTCGAGCGACCCCGGCGTGGCGGACGCCCCGCCGCCTAAAGGCGGGACTCCGTACTTTGGTTTCGGCGCTGGGAGGACCAGCGTGCCGCGCGGATTTTTCGAATGACCCAATCTCCAAAACGAAAAAATTACCACTTACTCCCCGCAGCGTTTCCCGCCTCGTCTCACTCCGCCGGCTTCTTCGCAAATTGCTCCCACAGCCCGCGCGCCCGTTGGAACAGCGTCAGCCCCGTCGCCAGCCGCTCCCAAAAGCGCGACGGCCCGTCCGCCCCGCGCCCGCGCCCCGTGAACTTGCGCACAATCCAGAAGCCCGCCAGCGGTGCCAGCAGCAGCAACGCGGGCCGCGCCTTGCGCGCCAAGCCCGCGCCCGCCTCAATCCACCAACCGGACACCCGTACATTGGCCCACTCCAGCGCGATCATGCGCCGGTGAACCGCGCTCTCGACCAGCAATTCCCGCCGCCGCTGTTCGAGCTTGGCTAACGCTTCGTTTCCAAACATGAGCGGTCCTTCTTGATCTCGCCGAGTGTTCCCTCAAACGCCGACCGTTGTTTCAGCCGCGCTTGCAGCGCCCGCCACGCGAAGAACGTCCCCCCCAGGTAGCCGACGCTGACCAGAATCAGCACCGCCATTCGCGCGCTTTCCCAGAACAGGAAAACCAGCGTGAACGTGATCATCGTCAGCGTCATCAACGCCAGCGCGACCACGATCGCGGCGAGAATCAGCACCTCGACCAGCCGGCATTTCTCAATCTGCAACTCGACGCTGAACAACTCGAGCCGGCTCTGCGCCAGCGCCAAGCCGCCATCGGCCAGCCGCTTGAGGTTGTGCAACAGGCCGCCGGGGGGGGACTCGTGGTCGCTCATGGAACGTTACTTTCGCCCCACCAGCACGCCGATCAACACGCCGACACCGAAGGCGATACCGATGGATTGATACGGATGCTCGCGAATCACCGTGTCCGCCGCCTTGGCGCTCGCGACCGCCTTGTCTTCCAGGCGGTGGTAGGCGACCTTGGCAGACTCGAGCGAAGCGCTCAAACGCGCCCGCGTTTCCCTGGCCTTTTCGCTCATGTCCCCGGCGGTCGCCTTCAGAACATCCTCCGCATCCCGCACGACCATCCGCAGGTCGGCCATCAGTTTTTCCGTGCTTTCAGCTGTTGCGCTCATAATACCTCTTTTGGTTGATTGTTTGTGGCGGCCAGCACATTCGCCAGCCTTTTGACCCTGTTATCATTACGGGAGAATCATGGCCTGACCCTCCCGACCTTGGCAAACACCAATCGGTGGTTGAAATCCCGGCGGGACACACTCTTCCCCCCAGTTTCCCGCCGCCGGTGAGTGGGTGAAGACCCATGTCGCAACGCTCCGAAAGGCCGTGGACGATGCGCGCTCGGCGTCGAGCCGACGCAGAGGAAGTGAGGTGCGGCGATGACGGTTCCATGTTCGGTCTTCGCTTCCTTCGCCGCCTTCGCACGAACCATTTTCTTTCCTGAGTCGCGCGAAGTCAGCGAAGGGAGCGAAGGCGGAAAGGCGAAAACACTCACTTCCCGTCCGCGAAAAATTTCCCGAAGCGCGCGCGCGCGTTCGCCCACTCAGCGCTGGGTTTGGGCTGTTCGGTCTTCGCTGCCTTCGCCGCCTTCGCGCGAACCATTTTCTTTCCTGTGTCGCGCGAAGTCAGCGAAGGGAGCGAAGGCGGAAAGGCGAAAACATTCACTGCCCGTCCGCGAAAAATTTCCCGAAGCGGGCGCGCGCGGTGGCCCAGTCAGCGCTGGGTTTGGGCGTGAC
>JAYVOY010000136.1:0-2550 GCA_043757645.1 Verrucomicrobiota bacterium | reverse complement strand
ACCTCGACACCAACGGCGATGGGATCGTGGACGAGGAGCAGTACCGCTTTGACCGCCCGAATCACGCGCTGGTGAAGCGCGATCTGGATTTCGACGGCTACTTCGACATTCGCTACGAGCTGCAGTCGGGCGTCGCCACGCGCATCGAGAAAATCCACGAGCGAGCGCCCCGGCACTGAGCGGCGTCGCGCCGCCGCCCGCCCAAACCGTCGTGCCCCAGTTCTAACCTCCTTCCCCGCACGAAAATGTCAGTGGAACGAGGTTTTTGGCGGGCCGCCGAAAACAGCACGCCAGCGGCGTGCGCTCCCCACCCCGCCCGCCGGTCCCACCGGAGACAAAAAACCCGCAAGCGTCGCCGCCGGCGGGTGGTGGAAAATTTCGCGTGGGTCGCGGCCTCAGGCCGCGACGGCGGTGGTCTGGGGGCCGTTGTCGCCGATGGCTTCGACGGGGCAGCCTTCCTTGGCTTCCGTGCATTGCTTTTCTTCCTCGGGGGATTCGGGCTGTTTGTACACGTAGGAGTAACCGCCGTCATCGTTGCGTTTGAAATTCAGGGGCGCGGTTTCGCGGCACAGGTCGCAGTCGATGCACTGGTTGTCCACGAAATATTTGCCGGTGATGTTCTCGGGATAGGTGTTCGCGATGTCAGCCATAGATAGAATTTTTTGAGTTAAAAGCTGCGGATATATGGTGCGGCACGGAATCGTTGGCAAGCCTCATTTCCAAGGTTTGGCCGATGAACCGAATGAGGCGTTTCCATGCGGTATTTGGCGTGTTCAGCGCGGCTCCGCGCGCCTATCGTCACGCCGCCTGAGGGCATTATGCGAAACACCAAAATCATCGCCACACTCGGACCCGCCACCAGTTCCGCCGAGATGATCGGCCAAATGATCGACGCCGGGATGAACATCGCCCGGCTCAACATGTCGCACGCGCCGCACGAGTGGGTGCGCCGCGTGATCCACGACATTCGCGCCGCCGCCAAGGCGCGCCGCTGCTCGGTGGGCATTCTCATGGACACGCAGGGGCCGGCGATTCGCACGGGTGATTTGCCCGCGCCGATTGAACTCCAGCCGGGGCAGAAGTTCACGCTGACCGTGCGCGGCGAGCGCAGCGAGGAGGGGCACTCGGCGGAGGTGAACTACGAGAACTTCGTCAACGACATCAACGTGGGTGACGTGGTGTTGCTGGATAACGGGCAGATTCACATGAGGGTGCTCGCGAAGCACGCGAACCGGGTCGAGTGCGAGGTGCTCACGCCCGGGCGCCTCGGCAGCCGTCGCCACATCAATCTGCCCGGCGTGAAGGTCAGCCTCCCCGCGCTCACGGAAAAGGATCTCGCCGACGTGCAGGTGGGCCTGGCGGCGGGCGTGGATTTTTTCGCCATGTCCTTCGTGCGCGAGGCCGCCGACGTGCGGCAGCTTCGC
The DNA here is from genome assembly GCA_043757645.1 of Verrucomicrobiota bacterium. Taxonomy (GTDB): domain Bacteria; phylum Verrucomicrobiota; class Verrucomicrobiia; order Limisphaerales; family BJHT01; genus BJHT01. The sequence continues at coordinate 1,126 of JAYVOY010000136.1, read as the reverse complement.
GCGATCATCGGTCAAGCCGCGCATCAGCCGCTGATCATCGCGAAGATCGAGGATCAACTCGCGGTGAAAAATTTCGCGGAAATCAGCCTCGAGGCCGACGGCATCATGATCGCGCGCGGCGATCTCGGGATGGAATGTCCCTACGAGGAATTGCCGATCATTCAGCGCCGCCTGGTGAAGGCGTGCCTCGCGATGGGCCGGCCGGTGATCGTCGCCACGCACATGCTCGAGAGCATGATCGAGAACCCGATGCCGACGCGCGCGGAAATCACCGACGTGGCCAACGCCGTCTTCGAGCAGGCCGACGCGATCATGCTCAGTGGCGAAACGACCGTGGGGAAATATCCGCTGAAATGCGTCGAGGTTTTCGACCGCATCGCGCGCCGGATCGAGCGCAGTGGCGGCGCGAATTTTCAGGACCGCGCGCAGATCGCCAGCCCGCGCCAGAAGCTCGTCAAAAGCGCCGTCAGCATGGCCGACGATCTGCGGGCCGACGCGATTCTGGTCTTCACGGTGCGCGGCGCGATGGCCCGACACACGGCCTGGATGCGCCCGCGGCACACGCCGATTTTCGCGTTTTGCGAGCGTTGGGAAATGGCCGACTCGCTGACGCTGAATTACGGCGTGACCGCGGTGGTGCTGCGTTTCAATCACACGCATCCGGAGCAGACGGTCGAGCACGCGATCCAGCATTTGCTCACGACGGGACGGCTCAAGCCGGGCCACACCATCGTGGTGATCACGGCGATTTCAGCGGGCGATCAAATCGTGGACGCGGTGCAAATGCGGACGGTGGGGTGAGGGCGCAACGCGCGAAGGCCGGGGGTTCGGAGTCCCGCCTTGACCGTAACGATGCCGTAGCGACTCGGGAGCTGGATGCAAACGCGGAGTCGCAGAGGACGCAGAGAGGCGCGGAGTTGCCGCGGGAAGAACCCCCCACTGGTGAACCCGCTGGGAAGCCAATCTCTGCGTTCCTTTGCGCTCTCTGCGACTCTGCGTTGAGGAACAGCACCACTTCGACTGCACGGTTACGGTTTAGCCCGCATATTTCATACGTTTGCTGACGTGACCCGCACAAAGCTCAATGTTTGCAGGGCGTCGAAGCACTTTTTGCGCTCACCAATAT
>JAYVOY010000135.1:0-2552 GCA_043757645.1 Verrucomicrobiota bacterium | reverse complement strand
CCGGGACGGCGGCGCTCCTACTGCCTCGTTCCGGCGGCTCGCACCGTCCCAACGGGGCGAACGCGCGGATTTTCCGCAGCCTCAAATGCGCACTGAATCGGGAACCAAAAGCGCGCGGACAATTGGCCCCCGCGGACTTTCCCACGCCGGGAGCCGCCGAGACGGCGGCGCTCCTACTGCCTCGTTCCGGTTAAGCCTCCGGTACGCGGGGGCGGCGCGGCGGATTTCCGGAATCGGTAGGAAACAGCCTTTGATCCGCGGCGTGACAACGAGGGTTTTTTCTCCGGTCAGTTTCATTGCCCGGCGTTTTCGTTGCGCGCGTCCGGCGGCGCGCTGAGAGGCGCTCACCGACCGGTTCAATTTGTTCAGTCCGCGAATCGTCCGGTTGCCGGCAATCCCGTTATGATTCACCGACTCGCACTCCTCCTCGCGCCGCGACTGCTCCACCGCGCCGCGCTGCTCGGTATCGGCCTTCTTTGCTGCACGGCTCCGGCCGCGGAGCAACTGATCGGCTACACCGAGCTGCAAACGAACCTCCCCGGCGGACGCCACGCGAATGTCCGCACCATGCGCGCCGCCCTCATCGCCGCGGACGGCACGGGTCGCCGGCGAATCGCGGAGGAACTGGCGGACGGGCCGGAGGCGTGGACGCAGTTCGCCGGTTGGTCGCCCGACGGCAAACAGGCGATCATCTCGCGCGGCTGGCAAGACCCGGCAAACGGCCGCTGGGAGGATGAACACAAAACCTTTCGCATGGAACCGGGCAAATGGGCGCTCGACACGTGCCTCGTCGAACTCGCCTCGGGCAGGATCATCAACGTCACCGCAGTCGAGCGCGTGAGTCACTACAACGGCGGTTTGTTCTTTCTCCCCGCCGGACGCGGCCTCGGTTTCACGCCGTTGCTCCACGGCATTTCCAAACCCTTCCTCATGGACCTCGACGGCCGCAACAAACGCGACGTGTCGGGCAAGGGCACCGGTTTCACCTACGGCTACAGCGCGTCGCCGGATGGCAAACTCATCAGCTATCACGAGAATTATCAGGTCTATGTCGCGAAGGCCGACGGCTCGGACAAGCGACACATCAAAACCGGTCAGCCGTTTAACTTCGCGCCGCGCTGGTCGCCCGACGGCGAGTGGCTGCTGTTCGTCAGCGGCGAACACTACAATTGTCATCCGCACCTCGTCCGCCGCGACGGCACGGGCCTCAAGAAACTAGCCGACCGCGGTGGTTATCGCGGCGTGGTCGAGTTCCTTGATGTCGCTGATTTCCACGGCGGCAGCAGCGATCTCCCCGCGTGGGCAGCGGATGGAAAATTGGTTTTCTACACCGCGAAAATTGGCGGCAACGTCGAGTTGTTCCAAACCACCCTCGCCGGCGAAGCCACCCAACTCACCAAGACTCCCGCAGGAACGCTGCACTATCACGCGACACCCTCGCCCGATGGCAAACAGTTGCTCTACGGCTCCAAGCGTGGCGGTGTGCGGCAACTCTTCGTGCTAAATCTCGCCAACCGCAGCGAGCGGCAGCTCACCGATTTGAAACCCGGCCACGGCGCGATGTGGCCGCACTGGCAGCCAGGGCCGTGAACGTGGATTACTCCAAACGGGAATCATCACGCCCGCCACTCTCCATAGACCGGAGCGCCGAGCACCGGCTCGGCGCGAACCCAGCGCCAGCGTCCACGCCGAGCCGGTGCTCGGCGCTCCGCCGCCATTAATGTCGGCGAAGCCCCCGCGGTGAATACCCCCACAACTGCCCGCTTCAAAAATCGGTTGCCAAAAAAATTCCGCCCGCAGTGCCATTGGCCGCCCCAATCCGCATGGTCAAACGCCCGCTCCAATTTTCGCCGGCCGCCCTTTTGCCGCGCCTCGCGCTGCTCCTGTTTCTGTTCGCTTCTCCAGCACTCCGCGCCGCGCCCGCGCCCGCAGCCCCCGTCCCGCTCGCCACGCGCATCGATCAACTCGTCGAAGCCACCTTCCCCGGACTCGTCGCCGCGCAACAGGCTGCGGCCGAGGCGGAGTTCGACAAGAAAACGCCCGTCACCACGACGAACGCGACTGACGTGGCGCGGCTCACGGCGCGCGCGAATCACGTCGAGCAATTCATCTTCGACAAACTCAAGGGCAACGTCGGCCAGTTCGCGGGGTTGTTCGGCAATTCCGCCGGCGAGCCGCAGGACGTGTTTTACGCGACCGCGGATCAGGCGCTGTTTTTCAGCAATGCCGGCGTGCTGCGCGGCTGGCTCGCGCCGTCCGCGGGCAATCTCGCCGAGCGCTGCGCCAAGCTCGAAGACCCCAAGGCGCTCGCCGAGGAATTGTATCTCAGCACCCTCACACGCCCGCCCGCGGAGGACGAACTGGCCGTCGTGAAGAAATTCCTCGAAGCGCGCCCCAAGGAAAAACCCGCCGTCGTGCAGGAACTCGCGTGGGGCCTGCTCACGTCGGTCGAGTTCCGGTTCAAGCACTGAACGGGATTTTGCCGAATGTGATGGCCGCAAAGAACGCAAAGAGGCGCAAAAAGGGAGGGGCGAACCGAGGCCGAATTCGAC
>JAYVOY010000134.1:0-2554 GCA_043757645.1 Verrucomicrobiota bacterium | reverse complement strand
ACGACGACGAGGAATATCCCGCGCTGCTGCGGCAGATTTACGACCCGCCGATTGTGCTCTACGTGAAGGGCGCGCTGACGGAGCGCGACAAAAATCCCCTCGCGATTGTCGGCTCGCGGCAGGTGACAAGCTACGGACTCGAGACCGCGCGCCGCTTCGCGTATCAGCTCGCGTACGTCGGCGTCACGGTCGTGAGTGGCGGCGCGCGCGGCATCGACACGGCGGCGCATCAAGGCGCGCTCGCGGCGAAGGGCCGCACCATCGCGGTGTTGGGGACGGGAATTAATCTGGTGTTTCCTCCCGAGAACGCGGAGTTGTTCGAGCGCATCGCGGCCAGCGGCGCGGTGATCACGCAGTTCCCCTTCAACCGGCCCGCGGACAAGCAGAGTTTTCCGATTCGCAACCGCATCGTCGCGGGCATGACCCTCGGCACCGTCGTCGTCGAGGCCAACCTCACCAGCGGCGCGCTCATCACCGCGAACATGGCCGTCGAGAATGGCCGGCAAGTGTTCGCCGTGCCCGGCCGCGTTGATTCCCCGCGCAGCAAGGGCTGCCACGATTTGATCAAGAAAGGCGCGAAGCTTTGCGAAAGCGCGGAGGATATTCTCAGCGAGTTCGAATATCTTTTTCCCGCCTCCAATCGTCCCGCCAGCCCCGCGGAAACCGGCGTGCTTCCCACACTCACGCTCTCGGAGAACGAGCAAAAGGCCTGCGACGCGATCACGCCGAATGACGAAACCTCGATCGACGAAATCATCCAGCGCAGCGGCCTGCCCAGCTCGGCCATCTCCGTCGCGCTGCTGAGTCTCGAGATGAAGCGGATGATCAAGCAACTCCCCGGAAAAATTTTTGTGCGGGTGCGCTGAAGCGGAACGCGGGAATTCGGCAAGGGCGCGCGCGCGGCCCGCGGGCCGGTTTGGGGCGGCCCGCCCGAAAGGTCAGTGGGGCGGGGTTTTCGGCGGGCCGCGAAAACTGCACGCCAGCGGCGTGCGCCCCCGGGCGGCGGGGCCGTCAAATCACGCCGCGGAGCGCGGGCGCTGCGGGCGAAACGAGACCTGCTCCGGCTGCTTCGCCGCCGTCGCGCCGCCGCCCGCGCGGTCCAGCGCATCGGGCGAATGCAGCTTCGCCTCGAAGGCCATTTCCTCGACCATGCCCCGGATCGTTTCCAAGCTGACATTGGCCTTCACCAGTTCGAACTTCGTCGCCTGGAGTTCCTCGCTCAACGTCGCGATGCGACCGCGGAGAAACACCACCGCCAGCACACACGTCACCGCGACCACGCCCATTCCGACCGCCAGCAGCAGCAGCAATCCGGGCAAATTCTCCGCGCGCGCGACACCCGCAAGCCCAGCCGCCCGGCGATTTTCACCCGCCCCGCGTTCGGCTTTGTCCCCCGCGCCTGGCAGCGGGTGTTCCGCCGGCTTCGGTGCCGACGGCAGCGCGATTTTCAATTCCCCCGTGCTGACCGGCGCCACCGGCGCGGGCGGGAATTCACCAGGCTCCGCCGCGCGCACCTCACGCACTTGTGGCGGCGGCGGAAACGCCTTCGCCATGGTGTTTGAATTCCCCGCAGCCGGCTTGACGACCGCCGCCGAAGCCGCGCCACCCACCATCGCGCGCGCCTGCGGATGCCCCTGTTCGGCGGCCTTGACGAGCCACTTCTGCGCCTCGGCGGGATCGGCCTTCACGTCGCGGCCACTTTGGTGGGCGAGACCCATTTGATACTGCGCGCTGGCATCGCCTTTCTCGGCCGCCTGGCGATTCCATTTCAACGCCTCGGCGGGATCGGCCCTCACGCCCTCGCCTTTCGCAAACGCCTGTCCGAGCGCGGCCATCGCGCGCGGGTGCCCCGCCGCCGCGGCCTTTTGAAACCACTGCACCGCTGTGGGTTGATCGCGCTCGACGCCTTCCCCGCTGAAATGCGCCGTGCCCAAAAAATACTGCGCCTCCGCGTAACCCGCCTCCGCCGAACGGCGCACCCACTTGAGCGCGTCCGCGACATCTTTGGCCACGCCGTCTCCGTCGCGATACATCATGCCGAGGAAAAACTGCGCCACCATGTCGTTTTGATACGCCGCGCGCCGCAGCCACGTGGCCGCCTCCGCAGGATTTTTTTCCACGCCCTTGCCCTCGCGCAGCGCCAGCCCGAGATACGCCTGCGCCTGCACGTCGCGCTGCTCGGCGGCTTTGCGAAACCACCGCACCGCCTCCGCCTCACTCTTCCCGACGCCCTCGCCCTCCGCGTAACAAACCCCGAGATTATACTGCGCCTCCGGCAAACCTTGTTCCGCCGCCAGCTGAAACCACCGCGCGGCCTCCTTGCGATCCTGCGGCACACCCTTGCCCTCGTCGTGCAACATGCCGATGGCAAACTGCGACAACGGATCCTTCTGCTCGGCCGCCTTGCGAAACCACTGCACCGCCAGCGCGAGATTTTGCTGCATGCCCTGCCCCGTCAGATAGGCGTTGCCGAGCACCCGTTGCGCCACCGCATCGCCCCGCTCCGCACCCTGCCGGATTTCGTCCATCGTCTTCGTCGCCCAATTCACCGCCG
>JAYVOY010000133.1:0-2554 GCA_043757645.1 Verrucomicrobiota bacterium | reverse complement strand
CGCCGCCGCACCCGTCGCCTCGGGCCGCCTGCCCAACATCATCATCATCTTCACCGACGACCAAGGTTACGGCGATGTCGGCGTGTTTGGCGCGAAGGGTTTCACGACGCCGAACCTCGATCGGCTCGCGGCGGAGGGGCGTAAATTCACCAATTTTCACGTGCCGCAACCCGTGTGCTCGGCGTCGCGCGCGGGCCTGTTGACGGGCTGTTATCCGAATCGCATCGGCATTCACGGCGCGCTCGGACCCGGCGCGCGGCACGGTCTCGCGGCGACGGAAATGACGCTCGCGCAATTGGTGAAGCAAAAGGGTTACGCGACCGGCATGGCCGGCAAATGGCACCTCGGACATCACTCGCAATTCCTCCCGATCCACCGCGGCTTCGATGAATTCTACGGCCTGCCGTACTCGAACGATATGTGGCCGCATCATCCCGAGGCCCAGCCCGGCACGTATCCGCCGCTGCCGCTGGTCGAGGGCGACAAGGCCGTGAAGCTCGGCCTCGGCCCGGAGGATCAGGAGCAATTGACCACCGATTACACGGCGCGCGCGGTGAGGTTCATCGAGCGCAACCAGGACCGCCCGTTCCTCTTTTATCTCGCGCACAACATGCCGCACGTGCCGCTCCACGTGAGCAGCAAGTTCAAGGGAAAATCCGAACAAGGCCGCTACGGTGATGTCATCATGGAAATCGACTGGAGCGTGGGCGAGGTGATGCGGGCGCTCGAAAAACACGGCCTCGAAAAAGACACGCTCATCATCTTCACGTCGGACAACGGGCCGTGGCTGAGTTACGGCACTCACGCCGGCTCGGCCGGGCCGCTGCGCGAGGGCAAGGGCACGTGCTGGGAGGGCGGCACGCGCGTCCCGTGCCTCATGCGCTGGCCGGGGCGCATCCCGGCGGGCACGGCCTCGGCGGACATGCTGATGACCATCGATTTGTTTCCCACGATTGCGAAACTCGTCGGCGCGAATTTGCCCGCGCACGCGATCGATGGGCGCGACGTGTGGCCGCTGCTCGCGGGCACACCGGGCGCGAGGAATCCGCACGACGCCTACTGGTTTTATTACGAGAACAACCAACTCCAAGCCGTGACCTCCGGCGACGGCCGCTGGAAACTTCAATTGCCGCACACGTTCCGCACGCTCAACGGACGCCCCGGCGGACGCGACGGAACTCCCGTGAAATACGAGCAACGCAAACTGCTCGAACCGGAACTCTTCGATCTCGAAACCGACCTCAGCGAAATGACGAACGTCGCAGCCGCGCACCCGGACCTCGTCGCGCGCTTGGTGAAATCCGCCGAGGCCGCGCGCGACGAGTTGGGCGATTCGCTCACGAAACGCACTGGCCGCGGCACGCGCGAGCCGGGACGCTTGCCGGTGGGGCAGTAATTTTCGGGGGTGCGAACCCTGGGTGCGGAGTCCCGGCTTCAGCCGGTGAGGCGCGGGGAATTCGCAAGCGTATCGCGCGCGCGAACGCCTCACCGCCTGAAGGCGGGACTCCGCACCCCGAAGCGTCCGCCCAAATCGCGGAGCGCCGAGCACCCGCTCGGCGAGTGCCACAACCACGATGCTTCGCGCCGAGCCGGTGCTCGGCGCTCCGTACGCCGCCGACAATGCGCCCCATCCGCTCCTCCGTGTTTCCCATTCCCCCGCCCGCCTCGCGGACCCGCGTATTTGCGCGAGTTTGCGTTTGACCCCCTTTGCGTCGGCCCCTTAGTGTGCGCGCTCTTTTAAATCTATGTTTGGGACAATTCGCCGTCATCAGAACTGGCTCTGGATCGTGATCATCATCGTGATCATCATCAGCTTCGTGGTCTTCTTCAGTCCGGACGCCAAGTTCCGCGGCCGCGAGGACACGGACTTCGGCAGCATCAACGGCCGCAAACTCACCCTCGTGGAATTGCAGGAGGCGCGGAAGGATCTGATGCTCCTGTCGCGCTTCAACACCGGCGACTGGCCCAAGAGCGACACCTTCCGCGACAACGAGGTCAAGCAGCGCGTGCTCATGCTCGAGCTCGCGCGCCAGTTCGGAATCCAGATCAGTGATGACGCCGTGGCCGAACAAATCAGCGGCATTTTCAAGGATCGCGCGTCCGGGGCGTTTAACAAAATCGCATATTCCGAATTCGTCGAACGCGTCCTCCCCACCGCGCGCCTCGGCGAAGCGGACCTGCATCGCTTCCTGCGCCACGAACTCCAGCGCCACCAGCTCGCGTTGATCGCCGGCCTGAGCGGACGCCTCGTCAGCAAAGGCGCGGTCGAGCCGTTGTTCAAACGCGAGCACGAGGAGTTCGTGACCGAGGCGGTCTTCTTCAACTTCTCCAATTACCTCGCGTCCGTCACGATCAAGACCAACGAGTTGAACACGTTTTTCACCAACCGCCTGTCTTTCTACCGCATCCCGGAGCGCGCGCAGGTCAGCTACATTCACTTCGCGCCCTCGAATTATTTCAGCGAAGTCGATGCGACCTTTGCGAAGGACACGAATCTCACCGCCGCCATCGAGAGCATCTACAAGACGAATGGGGTCAGCTCCTATAAAGATGA
>JAYVOY010000132.1:0-2555 GCA_043757645.1 Verrucomicrobiota bacterium | reverse complement strand
TCGCTCAGGCAACGGTTCGAGTTCGGGACGCAAAAGCGCAGACGGATCCAGCTGGGCTACGGACTCAAAGGTCCGAGGGTTGAACGATCTCGTCCACGCCGCTGCTGCTGGGCCTGCAGGCCCAGCAGCAGCTCTATCTTCCCGTTTGGTTGACGCCAAACAAGAAAGACAAAAAGGAACATACAAGGGTTGCGAGGTGCGAGCCGCACTGGCGAGCCGAGCTACCCTGGGAAACCGTCCCACCAATTTCATCTACCCTGAATGGGTTGCATCCATTCCCCCGCGCCGTTGCCACAACTCCTTCAGAGTTGTTTTCATTTCTTCGCGTTCACCCAGCGTAGTCGCTACGCGTCAACGCTGGGCTGAATGACACAACTCCGTGGGAGTTGAATCATGGCTCGACAAATCAAAAACGCCATCACGCGCGAAACCCCCGCGAGCTTCGATCCGACCATTGATTACGTCGTCACCAAGATACCGCGCTTTGCCTTCGAGAAATTCCCGCAAGGTCTTTGCAGACGGCCACCATCCACGTTCACCGCGCAGATGAAAAGCGTCGGCGAAGCCATGGCCATTGGCCGCCCGTTCAAGGAAAGCCTGCAAAAATGCCTGCGCTCGCTCGAGACACGGAGGCCGTGTGCCCACCAACCGCAGCGGCCTGGGCGGCGATGGCAAAGCCTGGCGCATCGGCACGGAAGTCTATGGCGACCGCGCACCAAAGAATGTGTCACGACCTCCCTCACCCTTGCCCTCTCCCCAAGGAGAGGGAATCGCCTTTGTCCGTCTTCCGATTGCCCGACAACGCACCTGCCATCTCCGCCGCACGACATTCCAAGAAACCAGCGAACGATTCTCCTTCTCCCCGGGGGAGAAGGCCGGGATGAGGGCGAGCGTTGAACTAATTTCTTCACGCGCCGAATGCTCAACCCAACACCGCCAAACCATATTTCTCAAACCATTCGTCCGCTGTCACTATGGTCAGGTCGTTTAATTTTGCCGTTGCGATGATAAAACGGTCAAAGGGGTCGTCATGTATCGGCGGTAATTGCGCCGCCGCGATGCACACTTCCAAAGCAAGCGGCAGAACCGTCAGCCCATGATGTTCCGTGACCCGCTTGAACCATTCTTCCACCGGATGCGAAAGCTCCAGCTTGCCCTGGCCGACTTTCAGGCTGATTTCAAAACCGCTGATGGCGGAAACATAAACGGCGGACGCCGCGTTAATTTCCTTCAACGCTGCGCGGCTTAACTTTTTACTGCCGCTGGCCAGCCAGAGCAGGGCGCAGGTGTCGAGAATCACCGCAACCTCCGTGGCCATTCAGTTTCGGATGCCGTCTCGATTGGATCGTATTTGATTTTCATCTTGCCTAAAAGGGGATGCGGCTTGATCCGGCTCGCCCGTTTGTGCGGCACAAGGTCGGCGACGGGTTCGCCATTGCGACAGATGACAAATGACTCGCTGGAGTCCTCCACCGTGGCGAGCAGGCTGGAGAAGTTGGTCTTGGCTTCATGCACATTTACCGTCTTCATGCGGGAGTGGTTAGTCCAGTTAGTCCATTTCGTCAATGTTGAAATCGTTGCCGCCAAACTCACCGCCGGCTACCTGCTCGACGAACTCAAGAACGACATCACGCGCGCCCCCCCCGCGTGGCTCACGAACCAGGCATTGATTACGTCGTCACCAATCCCACCATCGCGGGACGCGCTTTGTCCTCGGGAAATTCCCGTAAGCCGGCGCTGGCGCACGGCCACCACTCACGCTCACCGCGCAGATGAATGGATGCAGCGTCCGCAAATCGAACTCTACGCCTCGTTGCCCAATCAGTTCATCGCCGACTGGGACTCGAGCGTGAACACCCGCCACGGTCAACGTGCGGCGGGCGATTGCGCGCGTGCCTTGGCCGTTGTGGGAAGGTTCGCCCACGGTGAACTGGAGTTGCGAGCGCCGCATCGTGATCGTGCGCACGCCGCGAGGGCGCCGCGCTCGGACCGTGGCTTCGGGGTTTAACCTAATGCCTTTGGGGAATTTGCTGGCTTTGTCCCGGAGGGACGAAAGAACCCAGCAACCACTGGCCGCCGTTTTTTCTGCCGTCCCGGCGGGACTCCAGCCCCGCCGTGCCATCGGGAATTCCCGAAAGGCATTAGGGTTTAACGCGCAAACAACGGGCCGGGACGGGCGGTGATGTTAGGGAAAGGTTGGAGTCTCGTCACCTCGACTCCTACAAGGGGGGATTAGGCGAAGGCGACTTTGGTGGTGGTGGCTTCGGGATCCCAGCCGCGGGTGGGGGAGCTGGTAACGGAGGAGATTTCCTTGATCGAGAGTTGGTTGCCGAGGGTCTTGGCGCCCTTCACGGCCACTTCGGCGGGCGTGCAGGTTTGTTGGTTGATCTTCTGGTGCGGCGCGGGTTTGTAGCGGATGTAGAGTTGCTTGGGGGTGTCCGCCTCGAAGAAGACGAGGCGGCTTTTCTCGGGGATGCAGTTGTAGAGTTTGTCGAGAATGGCGCCGCCAAAGGTGAAGCGCTTGAGATAGGTGGCGTCGCGATTGGTATAGACCA
>JAYVOY010000131.1:0-2557 GCA_043757645.1 Verrucomicrobiota bacterium | reverse complement strand
CGTGACGATTGCGGCGACGGACTTGGATGGAAATTCGGTGACGCAGTCGTTCACAGTCGTGGTGACGTCCGCGTTTTCCGAGTGGGCGCGGCAGAATTCTTTGACGGGAACGAACGCGTTGGTGGGTGCGAATCTCGACGGTGATCGTTTTGTGAACGCGGTGGAATTCGCGCTGATGGGTTCGCCCGCGGTGAATGACGCGGCGGTGATCGCGCCGCGCGGCTCGGTGGTGACGGTGGGCGCGCAGCGCTTTCTCGCAGCGACGTTCAAGCTGCGCAAGGTGCTCGGCGGATTCACCGCGACGCTCAACGCGGCGGACAGCGTCGCGAGCGCGCCGTGGGCGGTGGTGTGGACCGACGCGGATCTCGCGGGCGCGCAGGTGACGCAGCTCACTGATGGCGGCGATCACTGGCTGCTCACGGTGCGCGATGCGCAGCCGCTCGGGGGCGGCGCGGCGCGGCGGTTTTTGCAGGTCGTGGTGGGCGCGCCGCGGTGAGCGGGAAAGCGCCCGGGTGGGCGCCTCCGCGCACTGCCCCCGTCGCGCCGCCGTCCCGGCGGCTCCCGGCGTCCGCCCCGCGCCGCCCCGCACTTGGGTCCGCGTGCGGCGCGGGCCGACTGCGGGTGCCGGAAGCCGCACTTGGGGCCGCCCCCGCGGACCAGCTCACGCCGTGAGCCGCCGGGACGGCGGCGCGACGGGCGGGCGTCATTCCGAGGCGGTGTCAAGCTGCACCCGGATCGCTCCCGCCACTCTGAAAACACTCGATTCCCCCGCCAGTCTCACCAACGATGCGGCGTTCACCGGAAACTATTTTTATGAAACTTCGTGCATCGGCGGGTTGGATTGGTGGCGTGTTGTTGAGTGGAATTCTTGCATTCACCGCGGGCGTGGGCGGGGCGGCGGAGGGCGACGCGCGGTGGTGGAAGGGGAATTTGCACACGCATTCGCTGTGGAGCGACGGGGACAATTATCCCGAGATGATCGTCGAGTGGTACCAGAAGCGCGGGTACAATTTTCTCGGCATCTCGGATCACAACACGCTCCAAGAGGGCGAGAAGTGGGTCACGGTTTCGAGCAATCGTTTCGGGACCGAGGCCTTGCAGAAATACCTCGCGCGCCACGGCGAGAAGTGGGTCGTGAGGCGGCAGGACAAGGGCAAGACGCAGGTGCAACTCAAGACGATGGCGCAATACGCGCCGCTGTTTAATGAGCCGGGAAAATTCCTGCTGCTCTCGAGCGAGGAGCTGACGGACCGCTACAAAACGTCGCCGATTCACATGAATGTGACGAACCTCCGCGAGGTGCTCAAACCGCGCGGGGGCAACAGCGTGGTCGAGGTGATGGAGAACAATCTCAAGGCGGTGTTCGAGCAACGGCGGCGCACGGGGCAGCCGATGTTCGCGCATTTGAATCATCCCAATTTCGGCTGGGGCGTGACGGCGGAGGAAATGATGCAGGTGAAGGGCGAGCGCTTCTTCGAGGTGTATAACGGGCACCCGACGGTTCACAACGAGGGCGACACGAATCACGCGGGCACGGAGCGTGTTTGGGACATCGTGCTGACGCGGCGGTTGACGGAGTTGAAGCTCGACGTGGTGTTCGGCATGGCGACGGATGACTCGCACTATTACCACACGAACGCGGTCGGCAAATCCAACTCGGGCCGCGGCTGGGTGATGGTGCGCGCGGCGAGCCTGGCGCCGGCGGCGTTGGTGGCGGCGCTGGAGGCGGGGGATTTTTATTCGTCGAATGGCGTCGAGTTGCTCGACGTGACGCGCGCGACGAACCGGGTGGCGCTGCGCATTCGCGGCGAGCCGGGCGTGACTTACAAAACGCAATTCATCGGCACGCGCAAAGGGTTTGATCCGAAGAGCGAACCGGTGCGCGCGAGCAGCGGCGACGCGCTGCGCATCACGCACCGCTACAGCGCGGACGTGGGCGCGGTGCTCGCGGAGGTCGCGGGGACGGAGGCGGCGTATGAGTTGAAGGGCGATGAAATCTACGTCCGCGTGCGTGTGGTGTCTTCGAAGTTGAAGGACAATCCGAGCGCGAAGGGGGAACTCGAGATGGCGTGGACGCAGCCGGTGGTGACGGGGGTGAGGTAGCCGGGGAACGGTTCGTCAGGCCCGGGCCGTAACCACGCGATTGGGAAGTGGCGCGTGTGGCGCAAACGCAGAGACGCTGAGAACGCAGAGCAGCGCAGAGCAAGGCAGCCATTGCTGTCTGCGCGCTTTACGGCGCGGCGGAGACGGATAAAGTCGCGGGCATGTCAGGCGAAACACCACCAAACTCGTTCGTCACGCTGCTCCAGGCGGAGTTGCGGACGCGCGGTGGGGAGGGGGCGTCGATTCGGACGGTCCAAGCCGGCGGGATGATTTTCCAAGAGGGCGATCCGGGCGATGGCTTGTACGTGATTCTCGAGGGGTCGGTGCAGATTTCGGCGGTGGTCGGGCAGTCGGAGCGGCGGGTGTTGTCGCAGTTTGGGCCGGGGGATTTTTTTGGCGAGATGGCGGTGATCGACAACGCGCCGCGCTCGGCCACGGTGACGGCGGACAAGGA
>JAYVOY010000130.1:0-2558 GCA_043757645.1 Verrucomicrobiota bacterium | reverse complement strand
GGCCGAGCAGCCCGACGATCTCGCCCTGGCCGACCGAGAAGGTGAGGCCGGAAATCGCGGTGCGGCCCGGATACCGCTTGGTGAGATTTTCAACTGCGATGACGGGCGTTGGGTTCATCACTTCGGCGCGTCGTCAACGCACGGTCAATTCCACCGCGGCCTCACGCAGGCCGCTGAGATTTCCGCGCCGCCACGGAATGATCAAATCGAGGCGCACCTTCGCGCCGGCCTTTTTCGCGTACAGCAGCTTGGCGGCCTCGACGAGATTCGGCGGCACGTGGCCGTCGAGGGCTTGCACGAGAAAATACGGCTGCAGTTCCGCGGTCGCGGCGGGCGTGCCCTTGTCCACTGCGGCGATCACGAAGCCGCTGGTGCTGCGCAAACCAAACTGCGCGGCCAGTTCGGGCGTCAATTCCTGCAGGGTCGCGCCGAGCTTTTGGCGGACGAGCGCGGCGTTGAAAAAATCGCGTTCCTGCAACAACCGCACCGTCGCGGTGTGGCGCTCGTAGCCGCGGTTGAACACGAGCGCGATGTCCTTGCGGTCGGCGTTGGCGAGCAGTTCGCGGTTGAAGTCGATGAGGTTTTTCGGCGCGCGGCCGTTCACCTGCACGATGACGTCGTTGGTGCGCAAACCGGCGCGTTGCGCGGGGCTGCCGTCCTGCACGTGCTGGAGAAGCAACGCGCCGCCGCCGCTTTTCAGGCGCGCGCCGAACCACAGCGAACGCATCGCCTCGGGCGTGAAAAATTCCGCGAGCGCCTCGTTCACGCGCTTGATGGGAATCGCAAAACCAATGCCCTGCGCGTCGCGATACACGGCGACGTTGATGCCGATGAGTTCGCCGCGGAGGTTCACGAGCGGGCCGCCGCTGTTGCCCGGATTGATCGCGGCGTCGGTCTGGAGCCAGTTGGAGACATCGAGCGCCTCGCCCTCGCGCGGCGCGCGGCGCTCCTTGGAACTGAGGATGCCGCGGCTGACGGAGCCGCCGAGGCCGAAGGGATTGCCGAGCGCGATGACCGTTTCGCCGAGGAGCAAATCGTCGTCCGCGGCGAATTTCACCGGGCTGAATTTCTCGCCGTTCTTCGTGACAATTTTCAGCAGCGCGACGTCGGTGGAGGTTTTGCCTTTGACCGGTTGCGCCTCGAACTCGCGGCCATCGGGGAGCTTCACCCACACGCGGCTGGCGCGGCGCACGACGTGGAGATTCGTGAGCACGTAGCCGTCCTCGTCGATGATGACGCCGGAGCCGAGGCTGTATTGGCGGTCGGGCGCGCGCCGCTTGTAATACGGACCCCAAAACTCGCGGAGCAAATCATCGAACGCATCGCGCGTCTCGACGATCGTCTCGGTGCCGATGTTGACGACCGACGGCAGCGCCCGCTCGATGGCGGCGACGACGGCGTCGCGGCGGATGTCGGGCGTGGCGCTGGCGCCCGCGCCGGGGGCGCTGGTGGCGGCGTTCGTAGTCGAGTGCGCGCCGCCCGCGAGGAGCGCGAGGAGCATCGCGACGCCCGCGAACCCCCGCGCGAACCGGCTCGGAAAACCGGGCGTCGCGCGGGCGGCGGACCGTGTGAATCGCAAATGGACAACCATGTTTTTGAACGGTTTAGACTCGCATCCGGCGCTGGTGGCCGCCCCTGCGAATCGGCTGCGGAAAGCGCTGGCGCATGGGATTTTATGCGCCCGGACGAACGGGCGGAAAATTAGCGACGGGGTGCGGCAAAAGCAATCGCAAGTGAACTTTGCCGGGGCAAATCCGCGCCTCTTCCAACTCTCGCGGGAGTAGCGCATGGCCGCGCGGTCTTCGTTTCGGTCCCAACCTTCCCCCTCGTGGCGAGCATTTTTTACGCTGGCGAAATCTTCCGCCCGCACGGATGCAACCGGCTGTTGCGGTCACGTCCTGCTTGCGGTACAACCCCGCCCATGCCGAGCCGGAACAAACTTACCGAATTCACTCTCTGGTGCGGGAAGCACATTACAGGCGACGAAAAGGGGCAGGCCCAGATTTTCCTCGACCGGCTCTTTCAAGCCTTTGACCAAGCTGGCTGCCTCGACGTGGGCGGCACGACCGAGTTCCGCATCCGCAAGGACAAGGAGGACGGCGGCGGCACCGCCTTCGCCGATTACGTCTGGAAACCCGTCGTGCTGATCGAAATGAAAAAGCGCGGCGAGAATCTCCAGAAGCACTACCGCCAAGCCTTCGATTACTGGACGCGTCTCGTGCCCAATCGCCCGCGCTACGTCGTGCTCTGCAACTTCGACGAGTTCCGCGTTTATGATTTCGACACCGACCTCGACACGCCCAAGGACACCGTCACGCTCAAGGATCTGCCCGAGCGCTGGGGGCCGCTGGCGTTTCTTGCGCCCGGCTCGCCCAAGCCCACGTTCGAGAACGACCGCGAGAAGGTCACGCGCGAGGCGGCGGATTGTCTCGCCGAATGTTTCCGCAAGCTCGTGAAGCGCGGCGTGCCGCGCGAGACGGCGCAGCGCTTCATCCTGCAAATGCTCGTCGCGCTCTTTGCCGAGGACATTGACCTGCTCCCGAAATATTTCGTCACCC
>JAYVOY010000129.1:0-9445 GCA_043757645.1 Verrucomicrobiota bacterium | reverse complement strand
TCACGAGTTCCGTGGACCTCAATGAAACCGAGGGGTTCAGCATCATTTACATTTCCCGCAACGGTCAGTGCATCGGCTGGGTGGGCATGCAGGACCAGACGCGCCCCGAGGCCCGCGAGGCGCTCTCCGAGTTGAAGCTCAACGGCGTGCGCCGAATCTCGATGGTCTCCGGCGATCGCCAGCCCGTCGCGACGCGCGTGGCGCGCGAGATCGGCTGCGAGGAAGTCGTCGCGGAATGCCTGCCGCAGAACAAGGTCGAGTTCGTGAAGCAGGTGAAGTCGAAAGGCTATCGCGTCGCGGTCGTGGGCGATGGCGTGAACGACGCGCCCGCGCTGGCGGCGGGCGACATCGGCATCGCGATGGGCGCGGCGGGCAGCGAGGTGGCGATTCACAGCGCGACGATTGCGCTGATGAACAACGACCTTCGGCGGCTGCCGTTCCTCGTGAAGCTTTCGCGCATGACGCGCGCGGTCATCAACCAGAATTTCCTCTTCGGCGTGTTCTTCATCATCGGCGGCCTCACGCTCGCAGCGTTCGGAAAAATCAATCCCATCGTCGCCGCGATCATGCACAACGCCGGTTCGCTCATCGTGATTTTCAACAGCGCCCGCCTGGTCCGGCAGGGCGAGGAATTGGAGCCGTTCGTCGGTGCGGGCGGCGCGTCCACCGGCGGCGAAGCGGCTCCGGCGCGCGAACACAAGGCCGCCGGGCAACTCAGCCTCAAGCCGGCGTGAACATGGCGGGTGCGTGGGAAATCGGTCACCGAATCGCGCGGGTGCCGCGGGCAGAGTTCCGCCGGGCTGCCTTTAACCGCCGCAAAAATATTTCCGAATCCGCGTTGTTCCGCGTGCCCGCCACCAGCCCGAGCTTGAATTTATGACCGCGCTAGAATCAGCCACCACGCCAGCCACGGCGGGCGTCAACCCCGACGACGTGGTCATTTCCGTTCGTGGCCTCACGAAGGTGTTCAAGGATTTCTGGGGCCGCCCCAAAGCCCGCGCCGTGGACAATGTGGATTTCGATGTCCGCCGCGGCGAAGTCTTCGGGCTGCTCGGACCGAACGGTTCCGGCAAGTCCACGACGGTCAAACTGCTCCTCGGCTTGCTCTATCCGACCCGCGGCCACATTGAGGTTTTTGGCCGTTCGCCGCGCCACGTTGGCACCAAGATGCGCATCGGTTATCTCCCGGAGGAATCGTATCTCTACCGCTATCTCGACTCGAAGGAGACGCTCGATTTTTTCGGCAGCCTCTTCGGACTTTCCGCCGCGGATAAAAAACTGCGCACCGATCAACTCCTCGAAATGGTCGGCCTCGGCCAGGTGCAATCGCGCGTCGTCGGCGAATTTTCGAAGGGCATGCAGCGCCGCATCGGCCTGGCGCAGGCGTTGATCAACGACCCCGACCTCGTGATTCTCGACGAACCCACCGCGGGCCTCGATCCCGTCGGCTGCCGCGAGGTGAAGGACTTGATTCTCGCACTCGCGCGCCGCGGCAAGACGGTGATTCTCAGCAGCCATTTGCTGGCAGACGTCGAGGATGTTTGCGACCGCGTCGTGATTTATTATGGCGGGCGAATCCAAGCCGCCGGCACGCTCAAGGAACTCCTCGCCGAACGCGAAAACGTCCGCGTCACCATGCCGATGCTCACGCGCCCCACGATGCAGCGCGTGCTCGACATCATCCGCACCGAAGTCGCCGGGGACAAAGTGCGCGTGGACAATCCCACGCAGAATCTCGAGAGCTACTTCCTCGGCGTCGTGCAACGCGCGCGCGCCAGCGAGGCGCAAACGTCCGGCGCGACTTCCGGCAGCCAGGTCGCCGCGTATTTGAAGGGTGACGGCGGCAAGGGCGGCGCAACCGGTGATCGCTTGTTGGAGCGCCTCACCCACGCTGCGGAAACCCCCGCCTCCGCAACCGTCGCCGCCGCCGCCGCTCCCTCTGCTTCGCCCGCGGTCAACGTTGAAAAACTCGCCGGCCTCACCCAAGCCGCCCCGAGCGCGCCCGTGACCGTCACGCCCGCGCCGGCGAAACCGACGCCCGAGGCCGAGTTGAAACAAGCCAACGAAAAGCTGGCGGCCCTCTTGGGAAAACCGAAATGACGCGAGCGTCTTGCCGTCTCGAGGTGAACTGACCCAGCCATGAACCGCATCCTCGCCATCGCCGCCCTGACGTGGAAAGCCGCGTTGCGTTACCGGCTCGTCTGGGTGCTCACGGGCTTGCTGCTCGTCACGGTTTTCGGCTTGCCGCTGATGCTCAAGGACGACGGCACCGCGCGCGGCCTCACGCAGATTCTGCTGACGTACACGCTGAGTTTCGTCACCACGATTCTCAGCTTCGCGACCCTTTGGATGGCCTGCGGCACGCTCGCGCGCGACGTCGAGGAATGCCAGATGCAGATGGTCGCCGTGAAGCCCATCGCGCGCTGGGAAGTGTGGCTTGGCAAATGGCTCGGCATCATGCTGCTGAACCTTGTGCTGCTCGGCGGCTCCGGCCTCGTGATCTACGGACTGATCCTCTGGCGCGCGTCGCATTTGCCCCCGGAACAACAGCAGATTTTGCGCGCCGAGGTGCTCACCGCGCGGGTCGGCATGAGGGAGCCGCCGCCGGATTTCGATGCGGAGACGGAAAAACAACTCCGGACCCGGCTCGAAAAAAATCCCCTTCCCGAAGCCAACCTCGCCGAAGTTCGCGCCACGATGCGCGCGCAAATCAAGGCGATGAATGAAGTCATCCGCCCGGGCTATCTCCGCCGCTGGAAGATTGACCTCGGCCACTCGGGAAAAAAGCTCCAGGAAAAGCCGCTGTTTCTGCGCGTGAAATTCGCCTCCTCGCAATACAGCACCAAGCCGATCACCTATCCGACCTTCTGGGAGATTGGCCCGCCCGAAGCGCCGAACCGCTTTCGCATGGCGCGCCAGCTCACCACGGCGACCTTTCACGAAATCGCCATCGATCCCAGACTCATCGATGCGAAGGGATTTCTCACCATCGACTGCGTGAACCCCGCCGAGAACCGTGATGCGGTCGTCTATTCCACCGAGGAGGGACTGGAGGTGCTCTACGCCGAGTCGGGGTTTGGCCTCAACTACGCGCGCGCGCTGTGGATCATTCTACTGTGGCTCGGCTTTTTCGCGGCCCTCGGACTCGCGGCCGCCAGCTTCATGACGTTTCCCGTCGCGGCCTTCTTCTCCCTATCGATGCTCGTGATCGGTCTGGGCAGCACGATGCTCACCACCATCGTGAAGGAGGGTTCCTATCTCAGCGGGGAAGCCGGCGGAATGAATCCGGCCGTTATGGACAAGGTGATGGTTACCTTCTTCAAATCCCTTCTCTTCCTAGTCCAACTGGTGATGGATTTCTCCCCCATCGATGCCCTGAGCACCGGGCGCAGTGTCACCTGGACCATGGTGGGAATCGCCACCTGGCAAATCCTGATAGTCGTCAGCGGTATCCTGGCCGCGTTCGGCATCGCTGTCTTCACGCGCCGGGAACTGGCCACCGCGCAGGCCCGGCAATGAACGGTTCCTTTCACGCCCGCCAACCTCCGCCATGAACTTCGACAAACTCTACAAACCAGGGCTGCTCCTGCTGGCCTTGTTGATGTTTGTCGGCGTCGGCCTTTCCCAATGGCGGCTCAATGACCTGCGCGCGGAACTCAAACTGACCCGCCTAGTCCCGCTCGAGAACGCCCCGCCCGCGCTGGCCTTCACTACCATAGCTTTGGGTGGCTTTCGCGGTCTCATTGCGAACGTCCTCTGGATGCGCGCCTCGGATTTGCAGCAGGATGAGAAGTTCTTCGAGATGGTCCAACTCGCCGACTGGATCACCAAGCTACAACCCCACTTTGTCACCGTGTGGGTTCATCAAGCCTGGAACATGGCCTATAATATTTCCGTGAAATTCCCCGAATCCAAGGACCGTTGGATGTGGGTTTCGCGCGGGGTGGAACTCCTGCGCGACGAGGGGATGCGTTTCAATCCCGAGGAACCACTGCTCTATCGGGAACTAGCCTGGTTCTATCAGCACAAGATGGGTGCCAACCTTGACCAGTCCCACATGTATTACAAACAGATGCTCCAGCGCGAGATGGCCAAGGTGTTGGGTTCTACCCGCACAAGCTGGATGGAGTTGTTGGACCCGAAAACCGATGACGCCAAGCAACGCGCCAAAATCCTGCGCGAAAAACTCAAGCTCGATCCTGAAAGGATCAAAAGGGTCGATGACCTCTACGGCCCGCTGGAATGGCGCCTACCCGAGGCGCACGCGATTTACTGGGCTTCCTTTGGCCTCGAAAAGTGTATCGGCAACCGGGCGCGCACCAATGACATTATCACTCTCCGCCGCGTCATCTATCAATCCATGCAGCTCGCCTTCCAGCGCGGCCGGCTCGTCGAGATCAATTTCGGCGCCTCGACGTTTTCTCCCAATGACCTCGTCGATCTCCCCGCATTTGCCGCTGAACTGAAGCAGCCAGCCCGGCCGGTGGATGCTTGGTTGGCCGGACAATTGTCCCCACCCACGGCGAAGGCCCTGGCGGACTACAAAGGCGCTGGCTCCACTCTCGGGGCCGTCCCAGCCAGCCTGGTGCAAGACCTCAACCGGATAATTCAGGGAGCCTTGATTTATGAAGCCCAGCGTTTTGCCAAGGTCGAGTTGCGCGTGGAGACGCGGCAGTTACTCACGCAGAATCCGCAGGGCGACGAACTTTTATGGCTCAACCGCCTCCTCATCGAGGATGCCTATCCGCAAGAGTTATCCATCAATCACAAGGCTTTTCAATTTGGCCCCAACATTGACATCATCCCCAAGGCCAACCACGCCTATGAACAGATGATGAGCGAGGATGCCGTCAACCGTGATCATATCAGCAACGGCCACCGTAACTTCGTCATCCAAGCCATCACCGCGCTCTACACTCACAACCGCGAGGCGGACGCCAAGAAATGGCTCGAGTATCTGGCCGCGAAGTATCCCGATTTCCTGCGCCAGCAATATCCACACGCCGTCAAATCCGGGCTTAACCTCGATGAGTTCGTCCTGCCCCGCGTCGCCGAAATGATGGATGGTGGCAAGGACAAGGTGCAAAGCTTGTTGGAGGGTTTCCTCAACCGTTCCTTCTATAGTCTGGCCATTGACGAGGACGACGAGGCGCTCTCCCTCGAACGCATGGCCCGCAAGCTTTGGTTGCGGTATCAAGACAAGACTCAGGGCACTGATCCCGGTCGCGTGGACCTCCCGCCGTATGCCGAGATCAAGCGCACCGTCGTGACCCGGATGCTCGATCCCCGCGCCGGGCTGGGTCCGCTGCTAGTCTCGCGCCTGCGCACCAAGCTGGGACTGCCCGCCCCCACCAACGCTCCAGCCGCCACGATCAAATCCCCCCTGCTCCCCGGCCAAACCAACGCCCCCCCCGCGACGACTATTCGTCCGCCGCTCGCCCCCCCGAAATAGTGGGTGAGGTAGCGCAGACTTCCCAGTCTGCGGTGTCGCAGGGCTTCCAGCCTGCGGAGCGTCCGCGTTGCCAGCGCTCTCGGGCCTTGCCACGCCCCGCCGATTTGGAAATCGGCGATACAGCAGACTGGGAAGTCTGCGCTACGTTTCTGCGCTACCTCACCCACTTTTAATCACACCCCCACGGAATACTGTTGGATTCTGGATGCTTGCCATTCACTTTTTCGCCCGGTCTAATCCGCGCCGTGGTCCAACAGCAAACCCTTCAGCAACCCTCCAGCTTTTCCGGCATCGGCCTGCACAGCGGGAATCGGGTGAACATGACCTTCCTCCCGGCCGCGCCCAACACCGGGATTCGCTTCCGCCGCGTCGATCTCGAGGGCAAACCGGAAATCGAGGCGCGTGTCGAAAACGTCATCGAGACGAACCGCTCGACCACGCTCGGCAAGGGCCACGCCAAGGTCCACACCGTCGAGCACGTGCTCGCCGCGTTCGCCGGCGTCGGCGTGGACAACGCCGTCGTGGAACTCGACGCCAACGAGCCGCCGATCGTCGATGGCAGCGCGCTGCAATTCACCCGCATGATCGACGAGGCCGGCCTCACCGCGCAGCCCGAGAACGTCGAATTCTACAAGCTCACCGCGCCCATCGAACTCCAGATTGGCGAGACCCTCGTCACCGCGTTCCCGCACGACCGGCTGAAAATCTCCTGCACCAGCGCCGACCGCCAGAATCGTTTCACCCAATTCTACGGCCTCGAAGTCACCCCCGCTTCCTGGCGCGCGGAACTCGCCGCCGCGCGCACGTTTTGTTTCTTCGAGGAGATCGAGTACCTCATCAAGCACGGCCTCATCAAGGGCGGCAGCCTTGAGAACGCCGTCGTCATCCGCGACGACGCCGTGCTCACCACCGAACCGCTGCGCTTCCCCGAGGAATTCGTCCGGCACAAAATCCTCGACATCATCGGCGACCTTTCGCTCCTCGGGAAACGCCTCTGCGCCCACGTCATCGCCGTGCGCCCGAGCCACAGCGGCAATTGCGAACTCGCCCGCCAGGCCGCCGCGCAGATGAAGAAACCCCTCGTCGCCGCCCAGACCTTCGCCCCGCCGCCCAAGAGCGCCAAAGACCCGATGACCGCC
Source organism: Verrucomicrobiota bacterium (assembly GCA_043757645.1). Lineage (GTDB taxonomy): Bacteria > Verrucomicrobiota > Verrucomicrobiia > Limisphaerales > BJHT01 > BJHT01. The sequence continues at coordinate 2,854 of JAYVOY010000129.1, read as the reverse complement.
GCCGTCGCCGGCATGATTCAAGACGGCACCGTGCTCGACATCGATGCCGTGATGAAAATCCTCCCGCATCGCTACCCCTTCCTGATGATCGATCGCGTGCTCAAAATCGAGGGCAACAAAGTCACCGCGTTGAAAAACGTCAGCGTGAACGAGCCTTACTTCACGGGCCATTTCCCCCATCACCCGATCATGCCCGGCGTCATGCAACTCGAGGCCATCGCCCAAGTCGCCGGCATCCTCATGATGCGGCAGGCGGAGAACTTCGGGAAGATCGCCTACTTCATGGCCGCCGATGACGTGAAATGGCGCAAGCCCGTCCGCCCCGGCGACGCCCTCCTCATCGAGGTCGAACTCACCCGCACGCGCGGCAAAATCGGCCGCGCCAAGGGCGTCTGCTCCGTCGCTGGCGAGACCGTGAGCGAGGCCGAGGTGACGTTCATGCTGGTGGATGCTTGAAAATGGTTGTCGTTCACCCCACCGCGGTCGTTCACCCGCGCGCCGAGCTTGGCGACGATTCCGAGATTGGCCCCTACTGCGTGCTTGGCGAGCACGTCCGCCTCGGCCGCGGTTGCAAACTCCATTCCCACATCGTCATCGACGGCCACACGACGCTCGGCGACGGCAACGAGATTTTCCCCTTCGCGAGCCTTGGCCTCAAAACGCAGGACTTGAAATGGAAGGGCGGCCTCACGCGCACCGTCATCGGCGACCACAACACCTTTCGCGAATACGTCACCATCCACAGCGCCACCAGCGACGGCGAAGCCACCACCGTCGGCTCCCACAACCACATCCTCGCCTACTGCCACCTGGCCCACAACGTCACCCTCGGCAACCACATCATCATGTCCAACGTCGCCACCCTCGCGGGCCACGTGACCGTCGCGGACCACGCGGTGATTGGCGGACTCGCCGCCGTGCATCAATTCTGCCGCATCGGCCAAATGGCCATCATCGGCGGCTGCTCCAAAGTTGTGCAAGACGTGCCCCCCTTCATGCTCGCCGACGGCAACCCCGCCGAGACCCGCACGATCAACAAGGTCGGCCTCGAGCGCAACGGCGTCAGCGAAGCCGCGCAGACCGCATTGAAACAAGCCTACAAAATTCTCTTCCGCGACGGCCTCACCCTCACCAACGGCCTCGCCCGCATCGAAGCCGAACTGCCGTGCGGACCGGAGATTTTGCATCTGGTGGAATTCATCCGCTCCACGGAGCGGGGGATCAGTAAATAGCTGAATTGCACCTGTGCCTACAGCCGGTGTCGATTTCGATTGCTGTGACTGCGCGAACCGTTCCTATTCAATGTTGGGAACCGCGCCTTGGTGGCTCAACGTTGATTTCTGAACGCAGCGAGACTGCGTTAAACCCGAACTCTGAAGTGGCATCGCGGCGAGCGAGTGGCAAGGCACGCCGAAGCGCGGCGAGTACGCTGCCTCAGCCTCCGCACGGAGCGCGGGCGTCCCGCCCGCAGCGGCCGCGCCCGTCGAGGACGCGATAAACGATCTCACGCTCACCTCGCGCGTGCGGCTGCTGCGGCCCGGAGGGCCGCGCTCCAGCGGTCCTCCAAATCCCAACTTCGGAGTTCGGGTTAAGAATCGCCAAGGAACGGCGCGTCTGTTTTGGTGCAGTCGATCCCTTTTGACAGGTCAAGTTGATGAAACAAAGTGCAGAAATGCGAAGGAGGGATTTGCCGTTCGAATGCTTCCCATTATCCGTGAGATTCAGTCAAACGGTGTGGATACGCTCCGAGAGGTCGCTGACGGTATTAACCGCCGTGGAATCACAGTCGTCAGAGCGACCAGTTTACTCCGGTGCAGTTTCACGAACGGGTGAAATCCTCATTCGCATGAGACAGCGATTTTCGCACGAAAATCCCTTGATGAAGTTTTGACGCAAGACAAACATGGCCGAACTCTAATGAAAAGGCCTCGCTACAACTTGTCGCTCGCCCAAAAGGCACTCATCGTCTGGTTTTTCTACCATTCACAACGATCTGGTGTGTCGGGTGGGGCTTTTGCACGTCTGCTGGGAATACCCATACCCACGATACATGGATGGCGGCGCGCGTTTGACAGCCGACTACCCTTCGAAAGCGGATTCCGCTTTGGAATCGCTTATATAGATCGAGGAGTCGAGTTGCGAACATTGATTGCGTTTTTAAACCAAAATTCCAAGGATTTTGGGTCTGTCTGGTCTGGGTGTCTTGACCGCCCCACTTGAGTTTCGGAGTTCCGCAGGGATGACAGACAAAAGCCCAGCGCTCCAGCGCTGGGTTGGCGCCCGCAACGCACCAAGTCCCGCCAGGGACGAAAGAAGGGGCGCATCTCAGTTTCTTGCACAAGCCACGAGCCGCCTCAGCCCCAACGCGGCTGCGTCCTCCAGCCCAGGGTTGCCCGCGCCGAGCGGGCTACCCTGGGTGAGGGCGCAAATCAGGTCGCAACCCCAACGGGGTTGTGGCCGCCAACCGCGCCCACCAGACTCCGGATTCCAAGCTCTCCTTGACGCCCGGGCCGCCGCGCCTATCCTGCCCGCGTCACCATCCAACCCCGATCCCATCACCTCCCACACCATGAGCATCCAATACTACCTCCAGCCCAACCCCATCACCCCCGACCCCAACGACCAGTCCGCCCGCGTCGCCACCCGCGACAACCTCACCGATGACGCCCTCGCGCAGGAACTTGTCCAGCGCGGCGCCGTCACCAGCAAGGCCCAGGCCCTGGCCGTCATCGCCGCCTACCAGCAGACCATCGCCGAGAAGGTCGCCGACGGCTACGCCATCAACACCCCCCTCTTCACCATCCGCCCCGGCCTCAACGGCGTCTTCACCGACCCCACCGACACCTTCGACCCC
>JAYVOY010000128.1:0-2560 GCA_043757645.1 Verrucomicrobiota bacterium | reverse complement strand
TGTGGCCGACGCCGTTCTGGCTCGCGTGCGGTTTGCAATTTCTGATGGGCCTCGCCGGTTCGCTGGTGGGTCTCGCGAACACGCGGCTCGCGATGGCGATTGTGCCGCCGATGGGACGCGACCATTTCTTCGCCCTGTTCTCCGTCGTGGGCAGCCTGACGCTCGGGCTGTCGCCGATTGTGTGGGGCCTGCTGCTCGACGCGCTCGCATCGTTGCACCGCGTGTGGCACGGCCTCGAGATCAACGCCTTTAGTCTCTTCTTCGCCGCGGTGGCCGCGGTTTTTCTGGTGACGCTTTGGTTTTGCCGGCGACTTGACGAACCGACGGCGGCGAGTCTGGACGAGCTGCTGCGCGACTTGTTGCGGCAATCGCCGTTGCGCGAGTTGATGCGGTTTTGGCCGCGGGGGTGAACGGGGCGGGCGGGTGCGGGTTCCCTGGCTATCGCGATGCTTGTATGCCCCGCGCGCGTTCGCTACGGTCGCGCCCAGTGAAATGAGCAGCCGCAAGCTGACGCCCGGCGCGCTCGCAACGAAACCAAACAAAAACTTATGGCCCACGAACTCGCACCACTTCCCTACGCGCACGACGCTCTCGAACCAGTCATCGACAAACAAACGATGGAGATTCACCACGGCAAACATCACAACGCCTACGTCACCAACCTGAACAAGGCCATCGCCGGCAACGCCGCGCTCGAGGGCAAATCCATCGAAGCCCTGATCGCCGATCTCGCCTCGGTGCCGGACGCCATCCGCGGCCCCGTCCGCAACAACGGCGGCGGCCATTGGAACCACACGTTTTTCTGGCGCGTCATGGGACCGCAGGCCGGCGGCGCTCCGACCGGCAAGCTCGCCGAAGACATCGCGGCGGCGTTCGGCAGCTTCGATGCCTTCAAGGAAAAATTTGAGGCCGCGGGCATCGGCCGCTTCGGCAGCGGCTGGGCGTGGTTGCTCAAGAACAAGGAAGGCAAACTCGAAATCGCCTCGACGCCGAACCAGGACAATCCGCTCATGGGCAAAGCCATCGCCGGCTGCGAAGGCACCCCGCTCCTCGGCTGCGACGTGTGGGAACACGCCTACTACCTCAAGTATCAAAACCTCCGCGCCGCCTATCTCAAAGCGTGGTGGAACGTGGTGAACTGGGCCGAGGTCGCGAAGGCGTACTGAGCGGAACTCACGGACGTCTCGAGCGACGTTTCGCGCCGGGCGGGAAGCCGGTTCGCCGCCGGAAATAGAAATTGCCAAGGCACGCGGATTTTTCCGCGTGCCTTTTTTTTGTTTCATGGTCTCGCCACAACACGACGCTCGTTTGCGAACGCGTGGCGGCGCTTTTGGCGTGCGGAGACTTGGCTCCGCACGCCAAAACGGGGTGCGGCTGCGCCGCGAATATCCGGGGACGCGTGGCATTGAGCATGGGCGAATTCGGCGACAGCAGGACCGCGAAGAACGCGGCGTTTGACGGGCGGCTGCCGGGGTTGGTGTGATGCGGCTGCGAACGAAAACTGGTGGCGGTGGCGGGGTGTTCTCCCTCACCCCGCGGAAGAGGGCCGGGGTGCGGGGGAACGCGCCCAAACAACCGCGCCCCGCAATCCGCGCAAATTGGCGCGGCTCAATGTTCGGCGAACCAAACGCGCGCGAGGCCGGTGAGCTGGAATTTCGGCTCCGCCGCCGCCGCGAGCGTGAGCGAAGTGAGGAGGGCGAGGAGAGGTTTCATGGGTGAACGGGTGCCGTGAAAAAAGTTGCCACTGAGCAGTGCGAAAACAGAGCGGTGAGTGTGGAAGTTGGAAATCGAATTGCGCAATCGGCAAATCGTTTCATTGACGCGATTCACTATTTTGAACGGGGTTGGAAAATCTCATTAGCACCCGGCTTCAGCCGGGTGTCTCGGCGGCAACAAGAAGCGAACCGCTTCAGCGGTTTTGCGCGTTGGGGAAACCGCTGAAGCAGTTGATCCGATTATTTGGTCGCACTCATCCGGCTGAAGCCGGGTGCTAATGAGAAGGAATCTGGGAGGTAAAAGAATGGAGAGCCGCGCGAGCAGAACCGTAGAAAAATTCTTTCGAGAATTGCCGGCAGCGGAAGAGGAAGTGCTCCGCCAGCGCTCGGCGCGAACTTGCCGTAACGATGCAATTGATGGAGCGCCGCCGTCTCGGCGGCTCCCGGCGTGGGAAAGTCCGAGGAGGCAAATTGTCCGCGAGCTTTTGGCTCACTATTCAGTGAGCATTGGGGGCCTCGGAAAACCCGCGCTCTCGCCCCGTTTGGACGGTGTGAGCCGCCGAGACGGCGGCGGTCCGCCCATTGCATCTTTACGGTTTAGCTGGTTGGGCAGGCATTGCCAGCGCGAGTTCCCGCGTGGAAGTGCCGAAACCAGAATGACGAATGACGAACCGCAACGGCAGCGCCGTGCGAGCGCCCCTCATTGGTAAAGCCGTTCCTCGCGCGGCACGTCGTCGATTTTCCACGCGCCGGGCCAGAGGCGGATGATGCGTTTGGGGCGGAAGCCTTCGAGCAGAAGTTCCACTTTGAATTTCACGCGCAGTCCGCTGCCGCCGGGCACGACG
>JAYVOY010000127.1:0-2562 GCA_043757645.1 Verrucomicrobiota bacterium | reverse complement strand
CCGCCAAACGGGGCGGGCGCGCCGTTGATGAACAACGCGGGCCGCGCGGCCAGCGGCTCGTTCGGCGCGAGGGTGACCACAACCGTGCCGCCGACATTGGTCAGGCCCGTCGAGAAGCTCGCGGCGGAAACGACCGGCGGGGTGTAATCGGCGAGGAAATAATTCGTCACCGTCGTCGCGTTTCCCGCCGCGTCGCGCAAACCCACGACCACCGGCACCGGGCCTTCCGCATCGACCGTGCGCGAGACTTGGTAGCGGAAAATAATTTCGTTGGTGGCCCCGGAAACACCGGGAACGCCGGTGACGGAGGACAGGCCGTTCCACCGAAACAAGAACGGCGCGACGCGACTGTTGCCCACGGTGAGGCTGAGACTGGAGACCAGCCCAATCGGCTCCGACGGCACCAACCCGAGAAAAACAAAATCGCCCGCGCGAAACGCGGCCTTGTCGCTCGGCGTGGTCATGCTGGAACTCGCCGCGGTGAACGCGCGGAACCGCGGCAGCGTGGGCGGGGTCGCGTCCGCGGGCGCCCGGACCTCGACGACGATTGGCGCGCTGCGCACCAAGCCGCTGCCCATCACTGCCTGCGCGCGGAGGGTGCTCCGCCCGCGTCCGAGCAAACTGGGATCAATGCTCGCGACGCCGCTCGCGCCCGCAATGGTCGCGAGCAGCAAAGTGCCTTTGCGAATTTCGACCGCCGCGGGAGAGCCGCCCGCGGCATTGACGCCAAGCGTAAGCGGACCGCTGCCGTCAATCAGCGCGAACGCATTCGCGGAGAGTTGAATTTCCTCGTCGTGATTGTTCGCCCGAAAATTCAACACGCGCTGGCCCTGCGTGCGAATCGGGGAATTTTCATAAGCCACGACGCGCAACTCGTGCGAACCGTCCGCGAGCGTCGTGGTGTCAAAGTTCACGCTGTTTCCCGGCGCGACACTGCGCCACGCAACGCCATCGAGAAAAAGCTCGAAGCCCGCGATGCCGCCCGGCGCGGTCGTCGTGGCCTGCGGCGTCAACGTGCGCGCGCCGCCGAAAATCTCTCCGTCCGCCAACCCGCCGAGCGTCACCACCGGAATCGTCGCGTACGGGCGGCACAGCGGATCGCCGAGGATGAGCAATTGATACGGCATGGTGACCGATTGATAGAACGCCTCGCCCAGACTGCAGCCGCGGGCGTAGTGCGCGTGCATGCGGACGGCGGGCCATTTGTCGGGCGTGTCCACCGGATCGGCGGGTTCCGTCACCATGCCCGCCGTGCCCGCCGCGCCGGAGGAGAGCCAGAGCGTCGCGCGCGTTTGTCCCGAGTCATTGAAATCCAACACGCCCGCCCAACTCGTCAGATGCTCGGCGATGGCACCCTTGAGAAACGACGACCCCGCGGGAATCACCGGCGCGGGCGCGCCCAGCGCCGCGCCGATGACGTTCGCCTTGCCGACGAGCGAGTACGGCGCGGGATTGTTGCTCTGGATGATCGTGTTCACGCCGAGCGAGAGCAGCTCCGCCTTCGCCGCGGGGAACTGTGATTTGCGCAGGTTCGAGCGGAGGTCGGGATTGTAATCAATGTACACCGTGCCGTTCGGATGCGAGCCGTCGGCCTCGGTCGCGGAGCGAAGGTACGTTTTGATTTCGTCCACCGTGTTTCCATACGCGTGCGTCCAGCCGAGCAACGTGCTCACGTAGTAGCGGCTCGGCACGGCGGGATTCCACACCGTTTGATGCGTGAGGTTCGTGGTGAACGTCGCCGGGTTGCCCGCATCGAACGCGTATTGGCGGAAGGAATACAGCGAGCGCTTCACGAGATTGCCGCCCGTTCCCGGCGCCTCGATCAGGTCGCCAAATGCCATCGCGCTCGTGAGCGAACAGCGCGGCAAACTGGCCCCGATCGTGCCGCCCGGCTCTGCCGTCGCATCCACCTTGTGCGGAAAATCCGTCGAGAACACCACCATGTCGATCTGCCCGGCCAGGCCCCGCGAGCGGATGTGGCCGAGCACCGGCGCGAGCACGTTGGCGCGAAACGTGGCGAGGGGAATCATCCGCAACAAATCTCCACTCGCGTAAAAAACCGCCGTGTTCGCCGCCGGCAGATAAACCACGTTCCCCTCGGGAATCCCGCGCAGCCGCTGATATTCGTTCGCCACTTCCACCGACGTCGCGCTGCGCGAATTCACCACCACCAGCGTGTTCTGCGGCCCGCCCCCGGCCCACGCCAAACCGCCGAGCGCAACGATCAAGAGCGCCACGCGCGCCACAGCCAGCGCGCGACGCCCGCAACAACCCCGGCGGTTGACTGGTGAAATGTGAGGATTCCCAAACCCTGACAGCATAACTTTGAGGGTCTTAGCTATCACTCCCGGCCACGGTTGTCCAAAGCCGAATGACAAACCGCGCTCAAAGGGGCGCATCTGGACACTGCCCCCCGGAGCGCGGCTGTGTCGCAGACCAGCCGCAGCAACCCCGACGCCGTGGCACGGCGGGAAAACTCCAGACGCCGGGCCATGGCAACCGGCTGCGGCTGGTGCTGCGCACACAGCCGCGCTCCGGCACGGCAAACTCGCGGGGGCAGTG
>JAYVOY010000126.1:0-2563 GCA_043757645.1 Verrucomicrobiota bacterium | reverse complement strand
GCGCGCATTTTGGGCAAACTGGGTGGTTGGTTTGTTTCGTTGGCGACGTGCCTTCATTCGCGAAATTCGACGCGGGGTGCCAGCGCGGAATTCTGTTTTGAGCTGTGAAATCAGGGTGAACGCGCGGTTTGCTTGATTTGTGTCAAAGGGGCGGCAAAGCGCACGGATGGGTGAACTATTTGGCCCGGGAAAAATAGGAATCACGAAAACTGGGCGGATGGGTCGCGCGAGGGACCCGAAGAAGGCGAAGGAAAACCGCAGCCCCCGACACGCGTGCGGCGTAACCCTCATTCCTTTCCGTTGGTCCGCCGTCGTTCCCTTGGCTTTCTTCGCGCGACTCGTCGCGGCAGTAAAGGACGGAGGGACTCCGCTCACACACGCGTCCACTGGCGCGTCGCGCTGCTTTTCAGAACGGCTTCGCAGAGCTTCACCTCGTGATGTCCATCGGCGGCGGTGGCGAAGAGCGCGGGTGTTTGGCGGCCGCTGGCGAGGTGTTGATAGACGGCGCGGTAGTGCATTTTGTGGCTGTCGGGAAAGCCCTCGGGATGCCCGCCGGGATTGTCGGTGAAACCGGCGATGTCCGCGCTGAAGCCGGCGGTGCCGCGTTGGAGAATTTGATTCGGCTCGTCGCGGCGGCCGACGATGATTTCGTTCGGCTGCTGGAAATCCCAGCGCACGCTGCCCTTGGTTCCATAGATGCCGACGGCGAGGCTGCATTTCCAGCCGGCGGCGACTTGCGAGATGGAGGCGTTGGCGTGGACGGCATCGGCGAAACCGTGGCTGGCGCGGTCGAATTTCAAGAGCAGGCTGCCGAAATCCTCCGTGTCCACCGCGTAGGGAAGCATTTTTTTGGGATCGATTTTCGCGAATGTTTGCACCTCGCCGGTTGGGCGGAAGCGGGTTTTATGAAAAGTTTCCAGATGCGCGAAAACGCTCTGCACCTTCGCGCCGAGAATGAACGACACGGCGTCCACCCAATGCGTGCCGATGTCGCCGACGGCGCGGAGCCTGCCGCCCTCGCTGGCGAGCAGACGCCAGTTGTAGTCGGTCTCGTGCAGCAGCCAGTCTTGGAAGAAATGCCCCTGGACGTGAATGATGCGGCCAAGGTCGCCGCGCTGGACCAGCGCGCGCATTTGGAGGACGGCGGGGAAAAAGCGGCACATATAATTCACCGCGAAGACGGGGCTGCCCGGTTTGGCGACGGCTTTGACGACGCGCGCGGTTTCACGCGAAGTCATGCCGAGGGGTTTCTCGCAGACGACGTGTTTGCCCGCGGCGAGCGCGGCGAGCGCCTGCTCGACGTGGACTTTGTTCGGCGAGGTGATGTGGACGACATCGACATTCGGCGAGGCGAGGAGCGCGCGGTAATCATAGTCGCCGTAAATCTCCGGAATGCCCCAGTGCGCGGCCGTGGCCGTGGCGGATTTCGTCGAACCGCAAATCGCAGTGACCTGCACGCCGAGACGTTTGAGGGCCTCGATATGAACGGGGCCGATGAAGCCGGTGCCGATGACGCCGGCGCGAAGGGTGTGGAGGGGGAGGTTCATTGAGGGGAAGGCAAAAGGTAAAAGTTAAAAGGCAAAAGAAGGAAACGGCTCGGGTTACTAGGGAGTGGGAATGCGGGGTTGCTTCGTGCCGAGCCGTGCGCTGAAGCGGGAGGTTGGAGCGTGTTTTAAAACTCGATTAACAAGGCCGCTGGCCTGTTCCGGCGGGCTGGCAGCCCGTTCCACCCACTTTTAACACCGGTTCAGGTGGAAGGGTTGGTTACGCTTTATTGGCGCAATTCACCATCCAATGAATGCCGAAGCGATCAACAAGACTACCGAAATAAGCGCCCCAGAACATATCTTGCAGGGGCATCTCTACTTTCCCACCGTCCGCCAGTGCGTGGAAGAGACGCTCGGTTTCCATCCGCGTGTCCGGTTCTAGGTTGAGGTGGACGTTGTTACCCGGAGTTACCGTGAAGCCCATGGATTCCGGAGAATCTGTTCCCATGAGTACATGACCGGCCAGGATGGGTAGTTCAATGTGCATGACGAGGTTATTATCCGCCTCGGGTAAAGTGGGTTGTCCGGGATGCGGGGGAATATCTTTGAACCGGGCGATGGGTGCGGAGAACTCCGTTCTGAAAACGGACTTATAGAACAAGAAGGCCGCCTCGGTGGCGCGTGGAAAATTCAGATAGGTGCTGACGCGAGCCATGGGTTGAATGGGTTGTTGTTTGGTTTGAACTGCTGAAATTGTACGGACCACCGACTACCCCACAAGCTCAACAAGGGGCCACGCTTGTCGCCACCGAGCAGCGGATTTAGGTCTGCGACGGCAGCAATTCGGGGATGGGTTCGCCGTGGGGCAGGATGGTGAGCGGGCGGCCGGTGTGGTCGGGGAAGGCGGCGGTCCAGTCGATGCCAAGGTGGCGGTAGGCGGTGGCCCAGAGATCGTTGGGACTCAGACGGCGTTCGCTCGGGCGTTCGCCGCGGGAATCGGTGGCGCCGACGATTTGGCCGGTTCTCATGCCGCCGCCGGCGACGAGCATCGACATGGCTTGCGGCCAGTGGTCGCG
>JAYVOY010000125.1:0-2564 GCA_043757645.1 Verrucomicrobiota bacterium | reverse complement strand
CTGGCGTCTAGGGCTGCCGCACGCACGTCCCTAGACCCAAGACACCAGACCCCAGACGCTAAAGACATGGGCGAGCCGTTTGAAAAATCAGAAGCGTGGAAGTCAGCGCGCGGGCTGACGAATCGCGTCTATGCGCTCTGCCAGCGAGCGCCGCTGTCCAAGGACTTTGGACTGCGTGACCAACTCCAGCGAGCGGCGGTTTCCGTGATGAACAATCTCGCCGAAGGTTGGGAAAGCCTTCATCCCGCCGAGAAGCGCCAAGCCTACAACATCGCACGACGCTCCTGCGGTGAAGTTCGCTCCATGAGCTACGTGCTGCTCGACAACAAATTCATCAGCCCCGAAGAACAACAAGCCCTGCTCGCCGAATGCGTTCACACGGGCAAACTCATCACCGGCCTCATCCGCTCCTTGGGCGACCGAACCTAAACCCCATCCGCCAGACGCCAGACCCCATCCCCTCTTATGTCCTCATATCACTTAGATCACCTTCAGTATCTGGAGACCGAGGCCATCCACGTTCTCCGCGAAGTCGCGGCGGGCTTCGAGCGGCCCGCCATTCTCTTCTCCGGCGGCAAGGATTCCATCTGCATCCTGCGGCTCGCCGAGAAAGCCTTTCGCCCGTCCGAAATCCCGATGCCGTTTCTCAATGTCGAGACCGGCCATGAGTTTCCAGAGTTAATAGAGTTCCGCGACCGGCGCGCCAGGCAACTGGGAGCTAAACTAATCGTCCGAACTGTGAATGAAGCTTTCGCCAAGGGTCTCGCCACGGCCACGCCGGGGCAGATTAGTCGCAATCAACTTCAGATACCCGTGCTGCTGGGTGCCATTGAAGAGTTCCGCTTCGATTGCTGCATCGGTGGCGCTCGCCGCGATGAGGAAAAGGCCCGCGCCAAGGAACGCTTCTTCAGCTTCCGCGATTCCTTCGGCCAGTGGGATCCGAAGAATCAGCGCCCCGAGATTTGGAATCTCTACAACGCCCGTCTCAACTCCGGTGAAAACATGAGGGTTTTCCCGCTCTCCAACTGGACCGAGATGGATGTCTGGGAATACATCAAGCGTGAGAAGCTGGAAGTGCCGAACATCTACTTCAGTCACACCCGCGAATGCTTCCGCCGCGGCGGCCAATGGCTTCCCATGCCGCCCGCACACACCGATTCTACCAAACCCGATCCCTACGCGGGCGCGCGGCGGACCGAGAAGGAACCACTCAAGACGATGGTCTGCCGCGTCCGCACCATTGCCGACATGATCAGTACCGGCATGATCGAAAGTCCCGCGGAAAGTGTGAACGACATCATCGTCGAAGTCGCCGCCGCCCGCGTCACCGAGCGCGGCACCCGCGCCGACGACAAAGCCAGCGAGGCCGCGATGGAAGACCGGAAGAAGGCGGGATATTTCTAAGATTATGATTGCCCAATTCACACCCGAACATGCCGCGCGTTTGCTGGATGCCATTACTCGACAAAACTCGATAATCGTACTCGCTGGATTGCTGTGGCTCGTTGTTGCCTTAGTGCAACTGTATTTAAGCAAACGAATCGAGGCTGCCGTGACAAATAAGCAGCACTTCAGCCGTCTTCGTTACGAACGTGAGCTAGATCTTTACCGAGATATGTGGGGCAAGTTACAAACTTATCATCGGCACGCTTCCTTGAGATTTACTTGGAAAAGAGTCTGAACCCGATGCGTTCGCCAAACAAGAAGAAGCATTGCGGAAGGCTCGGAGAGAGTTATCGGACACCATCGAAGCCAACCAGCCCTTCTTCCCAAAGGATGTTTGGGTTGAATTGAAAAAGTTTCTCGACATATGTGAAGAACTTGTAGTTTCCCAAGAAACACTGCAATTTCTCGGAACTAAAGCTGAGAATAGTGTCAAGCAACGGTTTGATTCAATTCGCGCAACGGCTACCGAACAGCACGGGAATGTTGAAGAGGCGATTCGCCAACGTTTGGATAAATTCGACGGCGCATAGCATCTGCATAGCTAGACCGGAATTCGAACGAACGATCAGGTTATTTCAGGCTAGAGAGGAACTCGACCAAGTCCCGCAGGTCGCGTTTGGAGAGGACGGTGGCGAGTTCGGCGAGCATGGCGGACATGCCTTTCTCGCGCTGTTGGCACCTTATTTCCAGGCTAGCCGGGGGCCGTCGGTCTGCCGTCGAGGCCATTTGGAGGTTCAGACGTTCGGCTCGCAAGGGATGGACAATCCGGCGGCTTTCCCCACCGTAGGCTGAAGGTTGAACCACCGCGGCGCGGCCCTTCGACGAGAACCACGGGCGTTTGTGTCGCCGGTGTCGCTCGCTGAGTTGGGATTCCGGATTGGTGGTAATTGGCCCGTCTTGGGCTTCCAACGGCGGCGGCGGCACCCGCGGCGAACGCCAAGCAGCCGAGCACCTCGCCGCCTTTCATAATTCATCCTTCATAACTCATACTTTCAGCCACGACCCCGCCTGAGCACCGTCTCCGACGGCACCAACTCCGCGACGTACGCTTACCTTGCCAATTCCGCACTGGTGGATACAGTCGCGTTCCAGCAAAACGCCACCACGCGCATGATTCG
>JAYVOY010000124.1:0-2565 GCA_043757645.1 Verrucomicrobiota bacterium | reverse complement strand
GCCCGACGGCAAAACCGTCCTCATCGACCACGAGGAAATCCCCAATTACATGGAGGCGATGACGATGCCCTTCCGCGTGAAAAAAACCAACGACCTCGCCGGCCTGCAACCCGGCGACAAGGTTTTCTTCCGCATGCTCGTCACCGACGACGCCGGCTGGATCGACCAAATCTCCAAGACCGGCCGGGCCGATCCCACGACACCCGTCGCCAAAACCCCGCGCAACTTCCGCCGCGTCCGCGAAGTCAATCCGCTGCACGTCGGCGACGCCCTCCCCGATTATCCGCTCACCAACCACCTCGGCCAGGCCATCAGCCTTGGACAGTTCAAAGGCCAGGCCCTCGCGTTCACCTTTGTTTTCACGCGCTGCCCGTTCCCCGAATTCTGCCCGCGCATGGCCAATCATTTTCAAACCGCGCTGAAAAAACTCGCCGAACTTCCCAACGCGCCGACCAATTTCCACCTCCTCTCCATCACCTTCGATGTCGAGTTCGATTCCCCCGCCGTCCTCAAAAACCACGCCACGCGCTACGCCCCCGACCCCGCCCACTGGACCTTCGCCACCGGCGCGCAAATCGAGATCGACGCGCTCACCGAGCAATTCGGCCTCGGCTTCGCGCGCGAGGGCGGCATCTTCAATCACAACCTCCGCACCGTCGTCATCGACGCCGCCGGCCGCGTGCAAGCCATCCTCATCGGCAACGAATGGAAACCCGAGGAACTCCTCGCCGAACTTTTGAAGGCCGCCAAAGCCGCGCCCGCAACCACAGCGCCGTCGCAGAAGTAATCAGAATTCGCGACGACTTCGATCGCGTCACTGCAACAAATCCATTCGCGAAAGAATTTGGGGCAAGGGAATGGAGAACCAAAATTTCGCCGCTCCGGATTTAATTCCTTTGCCCCAAATTCCCTTGCCACCTTCCCTAAAAATCCCCTGCGTCCCCCGGAATTGAGCGGGTGTTTCCCATTGAATCGCACTTGTGATGTTCGTACTGTCCCGCCCACCTATGAGTTCTTCGGCATTCAAAATTGCGGCGTTGGCGGGCGATGGCATCGGGCCGGAAGTCATGCGCGAGGCGATCAAGGTTCTCGGCGTGGCGGAGAAAAAATTCCATCTGCACCTCGTCATCACCGAGGCGCCCGTCGGCTGGGCGGGCATCGACGCCGCGGGCCAGGCGCTGCCGGACGCCACGCTGGCGCTGTGTAAATTGTCCGATGCGATTCTCTTCGGCTCGGTCGGTTTGCCGGACCGCGACCCGACGATTCCCAAGGAGCAGCGCCCCGAGCGCGCCGCGCTGCTGCGCATCCGCAAGGAGTTTGGTTTGTTCGCCAACCTGCGCCCGGTGCAATTGCCGAAAGCCCTCGCGCACGCGTGCCCGCTGCGGCCCGAGCGGCAGGGCGACGGCATCGACATCCTCGTCGTCCGCGAGTTGACCGGCGGAATGTACTTCGGCCAGCCGAAGAAAACCGAGGTCATCTCCGTGCCCGATCAAACCGACGGCAATTTGCGTCCCGCGCTGCGCGCCATCGACACGATGGTTTACACGACGCCGGAAATTGAGCGCATCGCGCACGTGGCGTTCCAGGCCGCGCGGCAACGCCGGAAAAAAGTCACCAGCATCGACAAGGCAAACGTCCTCGAAAACGGCGTCCTCTGGCGCGACGTCGTCACGCGCGTGGGCAAGGAATATCCCGACGTGACGCTCGAACACATGTTCGTGGACAACGGCGCGATGCAGCTCGTGCTGCGGCCCACGCAGTTCGACGTGCTGCTCTGCGAGAACATGTTCGGCGACATCCTGAGCGATGAGGCCGCGGCGCTCGCGGGTTCGCTCGGCATGTTGCCCAGCGCGAGTCTCGGCGCGACCAGCGGCGGGCGGACCTTCGGATTTTTTGAACCCGCCGGCGGCACCGCGCCGGACATTGCGGGGAAAAATCTGGCGAACCCCATCGCGCAAATTCTCTCCACCGCGCTCATGCTGCGCCACAGCTTTGATCGCAACGATGTCGCGCTCGCGATCGAAGCCGCCGTTGGCAAGGTGATCGCGAACGGCCTGCGCACCGGCGATATTTTCAGCGCCACCGAAACCGGCGCCCGCAAAGTCGGCACGCGCGAAATGGGCGACGCGATCGCAGCGGCGCTGGCGGCGTGAACACCGCTGCGCGTTCTGGTCCCGGAAGGACACCGCAGGAAATTAGCCGGGGGCCAGCGAGGCCCGAGCGCAGCCCCCGGTTCACCGCGCGAAAATCCTGCTGCCCCGGAGGGGCATCGGAGAAAAATCCGGTGTCGTCGCGGGAACGATAATCCTCCGGTGCCCCTCCGGGGCAGGGCTTCGCGCACGCGCCAACCGGGGGCCGCGCTCGCATCCGCTCGCTGGCCCCCGGCTAATCTTCTCCGACGCCGCTCTGCGGCAGAGAATGGAGCGCGCATCGCCCACAAAACGCGCATGTGCCCCGCCGCCTACAGGCTAACCTGAACATTTCATAGGCGACTGGAAGGCAGGATTTTTTGGCGCAAAATTTCCGGGATCGATCCTCCAGGGAGTCGGAAGGGCTGGCCAAGGT
>JAYVOY010000123.1:0-2566 GCA_043757645.1 Verrucomicrobiota bacterium | reverse complement strand
CAGACTTCCCAGTCGGCTGGGTCGCACGGCTTCCAGCCTGCGAAGCATCCGTTCCTCCAACGCCGTCGGCGTTGTCACGCCCCGCCGATTTGGAAATCGGCGACCCAGCAGACTGGGAAGTCTGCGCTACGTTTCTGGATGCCCTCACCCGCTTTTAATCACACCCTTTTCCCTCCGCTTTTTTTTCCCGTTCTTGACAGTCCGGAGCGGCTTCGCGAGCGTGCGGCGCATGAAAATCTCCTCTCTCCTCACCACTCTGGCCCTCACCGTTTTTGCCGCGAATCTGGACGCGGCGGACAAAAAGAAGAACGCGGAGGAGGCCGGCACGACGGTCACGTTTTACATCGCCAATGTGCAGTGCTCGAGCTGCGTGGATGCCATCAGCGGCTCGCTGAACAAGCTCAAGGCGGTGAAGGAAATCGACGGACTCACGGGCACCAGCGGCTACGCGAACATCACGTTTGATCCGACCAAGGCCAGTTATCACGAGGTGGCCAATGCGATTTACAAATCCGAGCCGGTGCATGGCGAGGCCTACGTGGCGGGCGTGAAAATGCGCATCCCGGATTATGCCAAAGGCGACAACGCCGCGAAGGTGGACGCCGTGTTCGCCAAGCTGAAGGACAAGGTCGAGGTGAAGGTGTTGAACAAGAAGCAGGGCGATTTGCTCGTGACCTTCCAGCAGTTGAAGGTGGACCGCACCAAGACCGGACCGCAGGGCGTCACGGGTGACGAACTGGCGTCCGCGATCCACGATGCGGCGCCGAAGGGATTGGGGCTGGAGTTTAGCTGGGTGAAGGAGTGAGGGGCGCCGAAGCGAAGTTCGACCGCTGGCCACGGTGCCGTCCATTAGCCCATGACCTCCGCAACGATAAAACTATTCCTGCCCCGGGGAGACGCGAAGAGCTTGCGCACGGCGGAAATATCCAACTGGACGGGCAAGGCGGTAGCTGCTCCGAGGACTGAGTTGGAAGAGTTGCTGGCGCGGGAGGAACTCGAAAAGGCCGGGGTTTACATCCTGACCGGCACTGACCCAGTTACCAATGCACCGCGCGCTTACATCGGCGAAGCGGAGATTATTCGCGAGCGACTCAAACAGCATAAAACAAAGGAGTTTTGGATCTCGGCAATAGTCTTCGTCAGCAAGGACGAAAATCTGACTAAAGCTCATGTGCGGTATCTTGAGAGCCGACTTCTTACTGAGGCTGCCCAGGTTGGCAGGTTCACACTGGAGCAGAATCAAGCGGGCGGCTCCAAACTCCCAGAATCGGACCGCGAGGACATGGAGGTTTTTTTATCGCGTATCCGACAGCTCCTACCTGTCCTTGGTTCCGACATTCTTGCCCCGATCGCGCAACCCGCAGCAAAGACTCAAGCCGGCGGGCTGCTCTTCTGTCGCATCAAGGGCGCCGAAGCGCAGGGCCAGCGTACGCCGAATGGATTCGTAGTCTTTCAGGGTTCTACGGCGGTCTTGCAGGATCGTCCGTCAGCGCAGCAACGTCATCCGTTCGCAGTCAATCTCCGCAAACAACTCGTCGCCGACGGCACGATGAAAGAGCAAGAGGGGTTTCTACGTTTCACGAAAGATTCCGAATTTAGCAGCCCGAGCACTGCGGCCGCAGTCATTCACGGCGGCGGCGCGAACGGCCTAACCGAATGGAAAAACAAAGGTGGAAACACTCTCAAAGAACTCGATGAGTTGGGCTAGCTCGGTCGTTGAATCGCTGGCGTGGAGTCGGGGCTTCGGACGGACGGACGTCCCACCGGCTAAAGCCGGGACTCCGTACGAATTGAGTCCGCTCACTTTGGCCCGGAGTTTTCGCGCATTCGTTCTACTCGCCCTCGTTTTCTCCGCGTTGCCTTTGTTCGCCGCCGACGCCCCCGTCGATTTGGGCAAGATCACCGAGAAGCACGCGCTGATCCCGATGCGGGATGGGAAGCATTTGTCGGCGTGGCTGTATTTTCCCGCGGGGGCGGGGCCGTGGCCGGTGATTTTCGAGCAGCGTTATGCGGACATTCACGGCGCGGGTTCGCGGAAGGCGGCGGCGAAGTTTGCGGAGGGCTGGTTTGTCATCGCGCTGGTGAATTATCGCGGGGCGCACTTATCCGAGGGCAAATGGGTGGGTTATCGCGCGCTGGGTTGGGGGGAACTCCAGGACGGTTACGACATTTGCGAGTGGCTCGCGACGCAGGCGTGGAGCACGGGCAGGGTCGGCACTTACGGCGGGTCGCAGGCGGGTTACGCGCAGAACTTTCTGGCCATCACGCGGCCGCCGCATCTGGTCGCGCAATACATGACGGACACGGGGTTGAGCCTGTTTCACGAGGGCTATCGCATCGGCGGGGTGACGCGGCCGGAGCGGTTCCTGAACATGGGCAAGGTGGCGCGCGACCCGGCGGACAATCTGGCGCTGCTCGAGGAGTGGTTTCGGCATCCGCACTTCGATGATTACTGGCGGGACGAGGATTGTTCGCGGCACTTCGCGAAGATGAACGTGCCGTGTTTCACGATTGGGAGTTGGTATGATTTCATGTGCCAGGGTTCGGTGCTGAGTTTCCTCGGGCG
>JAYVOY010000122.1:0-2567 GCA_043757645.1 Verrucomicrobiota bacterium | reverse complement strand
ACCTGACCGGCTCCGCGAAATCCGCCGCGGCCACTTTAACTGCCGCCGTCGCGCGCCAGGCCGAAACGCCGCCCGCGAAAGCCACGTCGCACCCGGCGGCGGCAGCGCCAACGGGACGCTTGCCGGGAACCGAAACCGCCACTGCCCCGCAAATCCCGTCGGCCATCGTCGCCGCGGTGGCGCAGGTCGCGCCGGAGTCCGAAGTCGCCCCGCGCCTGCTCGATCCCATCGCGCCCGCGCCGCCGCCGTTTCCGCCGCTGCGCTTGCAGGGCGTGATCTACCGCAGCGCGAACGCCTCGGCCTTCATCAACGGGCGCGTGTTGTGCGTCGGTGACAAGGTTGATGAGGCGGTGCTCGCCAAGATCGACCGGCAAAGCGTCACGTTCGAGTTGGGCGGTCAAAGCAAGATCGTGCAATTGGCGCGGTAGGCGCGGGGCGCAGCTTGCCACTGTCCCGGAAGGACGCCCGCCCGTCGCGCCGCCGTCCCGGCGGCTCACGGTGGAGGAAGGCTGCGAGGGCCATTCACGCTCATTTTTCGACTCACCGTTCAGTGAACATTCCGAACTGCGGAAAATGTGCGCCCTCGCCCCGTTTGGACGGTGTGAGCCGCCGAGACGGCGGCGGTCCGATTGCATGGTTTCGGTTTAGCCGCCCGGCTCAGTGGGCCGAGCGCGGTTTTGGACCCGCGGGATTTGGGGAATGTTCATCCCGAACTCCCAAACCAGGCTCGCGCGAATTCCGCGGCCGCGCGGCCCGGACGGACGGCGTTCCCCGTCATTCCCACTGCCCCCACCACTTCTCAAAATCCTCACGCGCGCGCGCGCGGCGCGTCGTCTCGCCGTCGTGCCAGAAGACCGCGGCCAGGCCGTGCGAAAAGCGCGTCTCCCACGACAGGTGATACGCGCCCGCCTCGCACCACACGAGCACGTCGCCCGCGCGCAGCGAGCGCGGCAACGGCCGGCGCGCGAGTTGATCGAAGGCCATGCACGTCGGGCCGGTGACGACCGTCGGCACACACGGACCGCCGCGCGCGGGCAGCGCTGCGAGTTCGTGCTCCTCCCATGTCGAGACGAGCGCGTTCAGCGTGCGGCCGCCGTCGCAAATCAGGTGGCGCACGCCGCGGCGCTCCTTCACATCGAGCACGCGCACGACGAGCACGCCGGAGCGGGCGCTCAACCAGCGGCCGTTCTCCAGCCAGATTTCCTCCGCCCGGGGAAACTGTGCGAATGCGCGCGTGTAAATGTCCCGCATTTCGCCCAGTTGAAAATTCTCCGCCACCGCCGCGCCGCCACGGGTGCGAACGCGCGGGGGCGGAAACCCGCCGCCGAAATCCACGAACCGCGGCGCGAATTTCGCCGCGCGACAAATCGCGGCCACCTCCGCGACGGCCGCCGCGTAAAACTTCGCCGCCGCCACATTCGTGCGCAGATGAAAATGCACGGTCTCCACACGCGCGCCCGCGCGGCGAAGCCGCCGGATCGCGTCGAGCGCCTCGGCTGGCGCGAGGCCGAATTGCGTCGGCGCGCCGGCAACCTCGGGATCGAATTCCTGCGCGGTGAGGAAGCGCAAACCAACGGACCAATCGAGCCGTTTCGCCAGCGACGTGAGCGCGCGGACTTCGGTGGGAGAATCGAAGTTCACGCGCAACCCGCGGTGGGCGTGGCGCGGCAGCCAGTGATGTTTCGCGGGGCCGTTCACGAGGATGTGTTCCGGCGCGTAGCCTTCCGCGAGCGCGGCCTGCAATTCGAATTCACTCACCACTTCGATGTCGCCGCGCTCGCGCCGCCACCATTGCAGCAACGGCCGCAACGGCTGCGTCTTGGTCGAGAGCCAGTGCCGCACGGGCAAACCCGCGAACGCAGTGTCGAGTTCACGCAGCGCACCGGCGATCGGGACGCTCGAGAAAAGGTAGAACGGGGTCGCGTGGCGCGCGGCGGCGGCACGCACGAGGGGACGCCAGAATTTCAGTTCGGTGGCCACGCGTGTCGGCGACTGCGCTCGCTGGAAGGCGGGAATTCTCACAACCGTTTTCAATGTCACGCGCACCGCCCGTCGCCCCAAGTACACCCGGGCAGGCCCTTCGCCTTGCGCCGCGAGGCCCACGGTTCCTGCGTGCCGACATCCACCGGATCGGGAGCGTCGGCGTGCGCGGGGGGAAGTTTCGCGGGCGAAAGCGTCGCGAGAAAAATCAGCGGCTCGGCGTGCGGATTGTACGTCGCGTGAATCGTGCCCGGCGGGATGTGGGCCACGTCGCCCGCGCTGAGAATGCGATACTCGTCGCCCACCCACTGCTCGGCGCGCCCGTAGAGCACGTAGATAATTTCCTCGCGATGCGGATGAAAATGAAACGGATGACAGCGGCCCGGAGCCATGTTCGCGCGCACGAGCAACAGCTTGTCCGCGGCGACCACCTCGGGGCGACAGAGCCATTCGTTGTTCGTCCAGACATTGGTTTCACGGAACGCGTCGGCGATTTGCACGAAGCGGCGGATTTCGGGTGGCATGGTGTCGGGTGTTGTCTGGGGAGTGGTGTCCCAAGTTCCGGACGGGACTTCAAGGTTTTCAGG
>JAYVOY010000121.1:0-2568 GCA_043757645.1 Verrucomicrobiota bacterium | reverse complement strand
CCCATCCGGACGATGCCGAATTCCTTTTGCGCGTCCTTCATGTTCGAGAACGCGATCGAGTTGGTGATGGAAATCGTCGGCACGTAGAGGAGGCAGTGAACGAGCATTAACAGGAAAAACGGCACAAATGGGGCGTGCGGATTCCAAGAGGCTTCCGGGTTGTCGATCATGAACTTCACCGCCTCCGGGGTCGAGTTCACGAAAGCAAGGCAAAGAATCGAAACCCCTCCGATCAAGTGCGAGAAGGCCAGAAACTTCTCACCGGAAAAATTTCGATCAGCAAATTGGTTGCTGAAGAACATACCAACGATGGCGGCGATCGGGAAGGCATTCAGTATCCATGATTGTTGCCCGGGTGCGAATCCCAAGCTGGGGAGGTAGCCGAAAATCAGCGGCAGCCACGCGCCCCAGATGAAGAATTCGAGGACCATCATCAGGAAGAGTTTGTTGCGAATCGTTTTGTTCATAGGCGGAGAATTTCGGCGACCGTAGGGAAACGCGCGGGACGAGGCAAGCGTGCAGCGGGGGAAACAAGCGCAAAGGACCGGGTTCAAAGTTCAAAGCTCAAAGTTCAAAGCTCAAGGGAAGCACCAAGCGCCACGCGGCGCGCGAGCCTCCAAGCTCGCTGTGAAGTGCGGTGACTTGCCCCGCTTTCCCAAGGCCACTTGTCGCCGTCGAACCGCAGTGAGCACTGGAAAGCACGAGCGTCCCCGCGCTGGCGCTTGGTGCTTCCCTTGAACTTTGAGCTTTGGGCTTTGAGCTTTCTTCTTTGAGCTTCCCCCCGCGCGGGGGCGGGCGAAGAGTCGCGGGCGTGAACATTGAGCTGATTAACACGGGGTCGGAGTTGCTGCTCGGGCGCGTGCTCAACACGCATCAGCAATGGCTGTGTCGGCAATTGGCGGATCTCGGTTACGTCGTGACGCGGCAGGTCGCGGTGGCGGACACGGGGGCGGACATTCAGCAGGCGGTGCGCGAGGCGTTGACGCGCGCGGATCTCGTCATCACGACGGGCGGTTTGGGGCCGACCTCGGACGACCTCACGCGGGATTTGATCGCGCAGTTGCTCGGGCGAACGTTGCGCGAGGACGCGGGGATGGTGGCGCACATCGAAAGTTTTTTTAAGCATCGCCACCGCGTGATGCCCGCGAGCACGCGCGTGCAGGCGATGATTCCCGAGGGCGCGGAGATATTGCCGAATCCGAACGGGACCGCGCCGGGCTTGGCGATGGAGGTCGCGCCGAATGGGTTTCGCGACGGCGGGCGGCGGGCGTGGTTGGTGATGCTGCCGGGGCCGCCGCGCGAGTTGCGGCCGATGTTCACGGACGCCGTGGCGCCGCTGCTGGCGCGGGCGCTGCCGCTCGAGGACGCGTTTGTGTGTCGCACGCTGAAGACGACGGGCGTGGGCGAATCGGTGGTCGAGGAAACGGTCGCGGGGCCGTTGCGGGCGCTGACGGATGCGGGGCTGGAGCTGGGTTATTGCGCGCGGACGGGCGAGGTGGATTTGCGTTTCGCGGCGCGCGGGGCGCGGGGCGCGGCGCTGGTCGCGGAGGCGGCGGAGATTGCGCGGGGCTTGCTCGGCGCGGCGGTTTACGGCGAGGGGGATGAGCAACTCGAGGCGGTGTTGGTGCAATGGCTCACGGCGCGGGGTGAAACGCTGGCGGTGGCGGAGTCTTGCACGGGCGGGTTTCTCGCGAATCGCGTGACGAATGTCTCGGGGGCGTCGGCGGTTTTTCTGGCGGGCTTGGTGACGTACGGCAACGCGGCGAAACGCGAATTTCTCGGCGTGCCGGCGGAGACGCTCGCGGCGCACGGCGCGGTGAGCGAGGCCGTCGCGCGCGAAATGGCCGAGGGCGCGCGGCGGCGCACGGGCGCGACGTACGCGCTGGCGACAACGGGCATCGCGGGGCCGACGGGGGAGACGCCGGGGAAGCCCGTGGGCACGGTGTTCATCGCGCTGGCGTCGCCGCGCGGGACGCAGGTTTCGGCGCGCGTGAACCGGTATGATCGCGAGACGTTCAAGTTCGTCACGTCGCAGCAGGCGCTGGATTTGTTGCGGCGCGAAATGGTCGAAGGCGAGCGGGCGGGATAGCGGGAATGGGGGAACAGTTTTATGAAGAATCATTGGGCTGTTGGCGCGGGTTCGCGGCGGGATTTTTTGAAAATTGCGGCGGGCGCAACGATGGCGCTGCCCGCGGTGCTCGCGCGCGCGGCGGAGGCGCGGGTGCCGGTGGTGGACACTCATGTGCATTGCTTCGCAGGCGGGAAGGACGCGCGGTTTCCGTATCATCCGCGCGGGCCGTATCGGCCGGAGCAGGCGTCGCCGCCGGAGTGGTTGCTTGAGCGGATGGCTGGCGCGGGCGTGGATTTCGCGGTGATCGTGCATCCGGAGCCGTATCAGGATGACCACCGTTTTTTGGAGCGCTGTTTCGAGGTGGGCGGCAAGCGGCTGAAGGGGACGTGTTTGTTTTTCGCGGATCAGCCGGGCGCGATTCCCGCGATGCAGGCGCTGGTGAAACGCCATCCGGGGCGCGTGGTGACGGCGCGGATTCACGCGTATCAGGCGGATCG
>JAYVOY010000120.1:0-2568 GCA_043757645.1 Verrucomicrobiota bacterium | reverse complement strand
GTGTTCCGCGTCGATGCGCAAACGGGCGGATTGAAACCGGTGGGCGAACCCCTCGCCATGCCGAGTCCCGCGTGCATCCGGGTGCTGCATTGAACCCGAATTCCGAAGCAGCGAGTGCGAGCCGCGCAGCGGCGCGGGGAGCGCACGCCGCTGGCGTGCCGTTTTCGGCGGCTCGCCGAAAAACCTCGTTCCACTAACTTTTCTGCGCGGAGAAGAAAGTTAGAACCGGGACACGATGGTTGGGGCGGGCCGCCCAAACCAGCACGCGGGCCGCGTGCGCTCCCCATTCTTATTTCGGAATTCGGGTTGAACCTGAATTCCGAAATAGGAGAGTTGCGAACTCACGTGCCGATGCCGCGGAGCACGGCGTTTACGCCGCGTCACCGTCCGACGACTCGCGCCATGCTTTCGCCTCAAACCGTGCGTACGCTGAAGCGGTGTAACCGCCGCGCTCCGTATGCTGGTTCAACTCATTTGCGCGGTTTTATTTCTGAATTCGGGCTTGGGGGGAATGTGCCGGACGGTAAGGGGAAAGGGTGGAGTCTCGTTACCTCGTCTCCTACAGGTAAGGGGAAAGGGTGGAGTCTCGTTACCTCGTCTCCTACAAGGGGGCGCGGGCGGGTCACTGGGGCTTGGGGCGGTTGCGGTATTTGTCGTAGAGGCGGGTGTGGCGGGATTCGAGAGACACTTCCTTGCCGTCGATCCAGAGGCGTTTGACCTGGGTGCGGAGGTCGAGGATGGAGCCGGTGGCGGCGAAGAAGGTGGCGTCTTTGCCAACTTCGATGGAGCCGAGGCGGTCGGCGAGGCCGAGGATGCGGGCGGGATTCAGCGTGAGCGCGCGGAGGGCTTCGGCTTCGGGGAGGCCGAAGGCGACGGCTTGCGCGGCGGCGTAGGGGAGGTTGCGGGCGCGCGTGACGGGCCACGCGCCGGGGCCTTCGCTGAAGGCGAATTGCACGCCGGCTTGGTGCAGCACGGCGGCGGCGCGAAAGTTCGCATCGTAGGCGTCGCTGTCGCGGGAGGGTTGGGTGAAGGTGTGTTCGAGGATGACGGGGACTTTTTGTTTCGCGAGTTGCTCGGCGATGCGCCAGGCGTCGAGGCCGCCGGCGATGATGATTTTGAAGTGGTTGGTCTCGGCCCAACGGAGCGCGGCTTTGATTTGGCGCGTGTCGTCGGCGTGGATCATCACGGGGAGTTGGCCGCTGAGGACGGGGAGCAGGGCGTCCCACGCGGGGATGGTGGCAAAGGATTTTGCGCTGGGGTTCGCGTTGGCGTTGGCGTTGGTCGCGGCGGCTTTGGCTTTGGCGTAGGCGCGGGCTTCGGCGAGGAAGGTGTCGAGTTCCTGAAGTTTTTTGGGGCGGTCTTTGGCCTGGTCATCGGGGGATTTCCATTTGCCGGGGTCGGAGGAAAATTCCTTGGGCGTGGTGTCGAGGGAGTGGTTGGGCCAGAAGAGGTGCATCGCGGCGGGGCGGTGGATGGTCATTTGTTCGGGCGTCCAGCCGTTGAGGGTGATGACGCCGGAGCTGCCGCTGATGACGCCACCCAGCGGCAACACGAGGGCGTGGGTGATGCCGTTGGCGCGGGTGACGGGGAGGAGTTCGGAGTCGGGATTGACGGCCTGCCAGGCGGCGACTTCGGGCGTGTAGGCGCCGACTTCGGCGACATCGAGCGTGGAGCGGACGCCGGCGATTTCGCTGAGGCCGAGAGAACTGGTGGGGAGAATGAGGCCGGGGAAAAGGTGGAGGCCCTTGAGATTTTCCACGCGATCGACGCGGGCGGCGAGGTTGCGCGAGACGGAAATAATTTTGCCGTCGCGCACGAGGACGCTGGCGGGCGCGAGGGTTTCGCCGGAGATGGTGTGGATGGTGGCGTCTTGGAAGAGGATGGTTTCGGCGCGGGCGGAGAGCGCGGCGAGGAGCAGGAGGAAAATGACGGGAAGGCGCATGAGGGAAGTATGAATTATGAAGTATGAATTATGAAATGGGAGGGGGGGGGAGAAGCTCAAAGGACAAAGCTCAAAGCTCAAGGGAAGGACCAAGGTGCCAAGGTGCCAAACCGCTTCAATCGTGGCGGGTGCGGGTGGCTGCGAGGGGGCGTGCCGCTGCGAGGAGATTATTTCAGAGGCCGATTCCGCCCTGTAAACACAAGGTCCGTAAGGCCTTGGCTTCCTGCGAATTTGGCGCTTGGCGCTTCCCTTGAGCTTTGAACTTTGAGCTTTGAGCTTCCACTCCACGGCTCGATTTCCAACCACGGTTTGCGTGCATCGTGGGGTGGGTTTCATCGCTGCCCGCCTTTCTGCTGGCAGTCCTGGCAGTCTTCGATGAGGCGGTGGGCGGTTTCGAGGGCGCGGAGGAAGAAGGCGGATTTGGCGGCGGCGCTGTCGGCGGGCTTGGCGGCGTCGGCGGGGGGTGAGGCGATTTTTTTGGCTTTCGCGATGAGGTCGGCGCGCTCTTGTTCGAGGGCCTTGGCGCGCGTGGCGGCTTGGGCGCGGTCGAAATATTTTTTGCCGTCAATCCACGTTTGTTGACAGACGGTCGCGGAGTCGAGCGGGGCGCGGGACCAGAGGACGAA
>JAYVOY010000119.1:0-2569 GCA_043757645.1 Verrucomicrobiota bacterium | reverse complement strand
AGCGGCGGCGGGGTGTGTTTGGTTTGGGCCTTTATTCACAGCCCTTCCGACGCGCTTCCCGCCCCTCCGTTCAATCCCACTATGATTTTTTCAGGTTAGAACTGGGACACGATGGTTTGGGCGGGCCGCCCAAACCGGCACGCGGGCCGCGTGCGCTCCCCGTTCTCATTTCGGAATTCGGGGTAAACTCAGATTCCGCTCTCATTAGCACCCGGCTTCAGCCGGGTGAACGAGACCGATGAACCACCTCAACCGCTTTAGCGGTTTTTTGCGCGACGGGCAAACCGCTGAAGCGGTTATTGCCTCCCGACCGCTAAGACACCCGGCTGAAGCCGGGTGCTAATGAGATTTTTAGGCAATCTTTGAAATCTGAAACCGCCGCCGAGAAAATCCGGGCCGGAGTGATCCGGCCCGGTGTTTCGTTTCAATTTTTTCCGCGAGCGCAGTTGCACTCACGCGCGACCGGTGTGCGCTGCGCCGCGCTCAGACGTGCAGGTCGAGATCGGTCACCGCGCCCTCGCTGGCACTGCGGACGGTGGCGGCGTATTTGGCGAGGACGCCGCGCGGGTAGCGCGGGGCGGGGCGTTTCCAGGCTTTGAGGCGCGCCTTCAATTCGCTCGCGGAAATGCCGAGGGTGATTTCGCGTTGCTCGGCATCGAAGACGATTGAGTCGCCGTTTTTCACGATGGCGAGCGGGCCGCCTTCGTAGGCTTCGGGCGTGACGTGGCCGACGACGAAGCCGTGCGAGCCGCCGCTGAAGCGCCCGTCGGTGATGAGCGCGACATCCTTGCCAAGGCCCTTGCCCATGATGGCGCTGGTGGGCGAGAGCATCTCGCGCATGCCGGGGCCGCCGCGCGGTCCCTCGAAGCGGATGACGATGACGTGACCTTTTTTCACGCGGCCATCGAGAATGGCGGCGAGGGCTTTTTCCTCGGAGTCGAAGCAAATGGCTTTGCCGCTGAATTGCAGGCCTTCCTTGCCGCTGATTTTTCCAACCGCGCCGCCGGGGCAAAGGTTGCCGCGGAAAATGACGAGGTGACTCGACGCCTTGATGGGATTGTCGAAGCTGCGGATGACGTCCTGGCCCGCGGGATAGTGCGGCGCGTTGGCGAGATTTTCCGCGAGGGTTTTGCCAGTGACGGTGAGGCAGTCGCCGTGCATCAGGCCCGCGTCGAGGAGCATTTTCATGAGCGGCACGGTGCCGCCGATTTCGACGAGCTTGGCCATGACGTATTTGCCGGAGGGCTTGAGGTCGGCGAGGACGGGGACGCGTTTCCCGATGCGGGTGAAGTCGTCGAGGGTCAGCTTCACGTTGGCGGCGCTGGCCATCGCGAGCAAATGCAGCACGGCGTTGGTCGAGCCGCCGAGCGCGATGACGAGCGTGATGGCGTTCTCAAAGGCTTTCCGCGTCATGATGTCGCGCGGGCGGATGCCGTGTTTGATCAAATGGAGAATGGCTTTGCCGGCCTCTTCGCAGTCCTTGGTTTTGTCCTGCGAGACGGCGGCTTGCGCGCTGGAGTTCGGCAAACTCATGCCGAGCGCTTCAACGGCGCTCGCCATCGTGTTGGCGGTGTACATCCCACCGCAGGTACCCGGGCCGGGAATGGCAACCGCCTCGAGGTCGGCCAAGTCTTTGTCGCTCATTTTGCCCGCGGCGTGGAGGCCGACAGCCTCGAAGCAGGAGACGATATCGACAGGTTGGCCGCGAAAATCGCCGGGCAAAATCGTGCCGCCGTAAACGAAAACCGACGGGCGGTTGAGCCGCGCCATCGCGATGAGGCAGCCGGGCATGTTTTTGTCGCAACCACCGACGGCGACAAGGCCATCCATGCCCTCGCACGCGACGACGGTCTCGATCGAGTCGGCGATGACCTCGCGCGAGACGAGGGAATATTTCATGCCCTCGCTGCCCATCGAGATGCCGTCGCTGACGGTGATGGTGTTGAAGACGACGGCCTTGCCGCCGGCTTCGTTGACGCCAAGCGCGACGCTGACGGCGAGTTGATCGATGTGAATGTTGCAGGGCGTGACCTGGCTCCACGTGGAGCAGACGGCGACCTGGGATTTCTGGAAGTCATCGCGCTTGAAGCCGACGGCGTGGAGCATCGCGCGGCTGGCGGCGCGCTCGGCGCCATCCACGACGACGGAGGACCACTTGCGTTCGAGGGATTGCGGCGAGGATTTGGCGGAACTTTTCGGTGCGGATTTTTTCATTGCGGGCGCGAGCTTTTCGGAAATCGCGGGGAGTGGCAAGGGCGCAGCGGGGGCGCGGCGGGACGGGGTCGCCCACGCCGCGGTATTAATTCAAAGCGGCAGGTGAAGAACGGCGTCCGCCAATTCCTCGGCACTGGCAACCTTGGCGATGAGTTCCAAGTCGCGGACGTATTGGCCGATTGAGGCGCCCTCGGCGTGACCGTACAACATGCCTGCGAAGCTGCGTCCGGCGCGTTGCCAATCCTCCGCCAGTGCCTTGAACCCGAATTCCGAAATGAGAATGGGGAGCGCACGCGGCCCGCGTGCTGGTTTGGGCGGCCCGCCCAAACCCTCGTGTCCCAGTTCTAACTTTCTT
>JAYVOY010000118.1:0-9487 GCA_043757645.1 Verrucomicrobiota bacterium | reverse complement strand
GCGCGAACCTCTCGAGTCTCTGGTGGATCACGAGTCGCGAAATTATTCTCCCGAAACTTTTCCGCCGCACCGTGGTTCACCTCGGTGCCGGCGGCACGATTGCGACCTTGCCCGCCTTCCTCGCCGCGCATCCCGATGCGGTGCAAAACCTGACCACCGGCAAATGGACCCGCCTCGACAAACTCATCGAGATCGAGGGCCACCAGGTCCGACTCACTGTCGCGCCCGAGAATCTGGCCTTCCGCGAAAAGGCCTGAAAAGTGCCGACGAAATTTCCAAATGATTCGAACCAACCTGCCGCCCCCGTGAGCCAAGCGACTCTCCATCCCCCGCAGCCAAAACCCGCGGCCCGCCCAGCGTTGACCGCGACGCGCGCGCGCTCGAGCCTGCTGCAACGCCAGTGTGCCTGCGGCGGAACCAGCGGGGTCAGCGGCGAGTGCGACGAGTGCAAAAAGAGGAAACTCCAGCGCCGCGCCGTTGGGTGGGCACCGGTATCGGGCGTGCCGTCGATCGTTCGCGAAGTCCTCGCCTCGCCCGGGCGCCCGCTCGACGCGAGTACGCGCGGATTTTTCGAACCGCGCTTCGGCCACGATTTCAGCGACGTGCGAATCCACGACGACGCGCGCGCCGCCGCGTCCGCGCGGGCGGTGGATGCCCATGCCTACACGGTCGGGCAGGATATCGCGTTTGCCGCCAGCCGTTATGATCCGCACTCGGTGGCGGGCCAGCGCTTGCTGGCGCATGAACTTGGGCACACGGTCCAGCAGCGGGGCATGCCGCAACGGAGTAGTGACGTGACGGTTCCCGGGAATGCCGAGGATCAGCGATTCGAGCGGGAAGCCGATACGCTGGCTGCGCACGCGTTGAGTCGGTCGGGTGTGGGCAGGCACGAACCGCTGCGCGGCACGCCGCCCACCGGAGGTCCGGTCCTCGTTCGCGACGCGGCGTCTCCGTTTCCCAATCCGGCGGCACCGCAACCACCGGCGCCGCCGCTGCGGACGTGGGTGGACCTCCCAGCCGACAGCCCGCTCCGTGCGCGCGGCATCACCGCGATGCAGGCGGGCGACGGCGGAATCGTAGCGTTCCGCGTGCAGGCGTTTCCGTTGCCCGCGACGAAGGGGCCGGTGGCTGCGTTGTGGGAGGCGCGGGCGGCGGCGCAGGCACTCGAAGCGACGATTGAATTCCAGGGGCCGGGCGCGCCACCGCGCACCGGACTGTGGCAATCGCGCGACAAGACTGACGATCTCCGTGCCGGCTGGCTGGGCAAACTTGGCTGGACGCCAGCCAACGCGGCGGCGAACTGGCACCAAGCGGGCGGGGCAACGGTGGCCGGGGGTGCTTCCTTTCATCCGCGCGTCGCGGGGAAGACGTGTCAGATGGACCACATTGTAGAACTGCAACTCGGCGGGACGAATTCCCGCGAAAACATCCAGGTGCTCGATCCGACGGAAAACCAGGAAAGCGGGAGAACGATTTGGAACCTCGTCAGCGGACTCGCGGCTGCGGCCCGGGACTCGCTTCCAGATCCGAAGCCGAGGTTTGTGACGCTGCACTTTGACACCGTAAGCGCACCCGCCGCGCCGATTAGCCCGGGAGGTTGTCCGGCTGCCGGGGCGGCGAGCCCAGCAGCCGGGTCGGCCACCTCCTGTATGCAAGTGGAAGCGTGCGCGTTGACCCGGCGGGTGGCACCGGTGGCGGGGGCGGACAGCGCCGGGCGTGCGGTCGAGCCTTATCCCGTCGTTTCGGCGGGCACTCGCGAAACCTTGCAGGCTTTGCCCGGCGCGCAAACGACCGATCTGACCGGCCCCGAAAACGAAGCCGCAGCGCAATTGATTCCGGGTCTCGACCTGACGCGGCTCCACCGCACCGCCCCGGCGTCAGCGGCGGATACGATCGACGCCACCATTGATCCGCGCACCGCCCTGACGGGCCGCGCCGCGACACGTATCCCCGCCACCGTGGTCGGCACTCCCGGACCGCTGTGCTTTCAGGTCAACAAACAGAGCCGGGAAATGCGACTACAGCCCGGCGCGGGTCGGCCGGGCTTCGACTTCCTCTACCCGTACCTGAGCCGGGGACACCTCGATATTAACTATTCTCCAGCCGAGGGACTTTCCGGCACCGGCACGCTCATGCCGAGCCTGCCGCTCTTGAGCCGCGCACCGCTGACTGTCGAGTTTGGCCGTGACCGTCTGCGTGCCTTCTACGGCGTGGCGCAGCGCAATCTGCCGACGCCAATCCCCGGCCTGCGCCTCACCGCGGCGACGCTCGATGTGGATTTGCTCCCGGGTTTTCGCCCGTCCGGCAGGATTGCGTTCGAAGCTGGTCCCGCGGGGCGTGCAGTGCTCAGCGGCGAGGTGAGCGCCTCGATTGTTGGTGGCGGGCTGGCTTTCGACGGGACCGTCAACGCGCACATTCCCGGCACCGACGCGGCGGAAGGACAGGCGCATTATCGCAACGGCCAGTGGAGCGGCTTCGTGTTAATCGAGAGCTCGAAGATTCGGATTCCGGGTGTGCAGCGCGGACAGGTGCGCGTGGATTTCACCAATGCTGGCGTGGTTCCCAGCGGCTCGGTGGACCTGCTCGTCGCGGGGAGTCCGGTCACGCTCGAGGTGAGGTATCGCGACGGGCAGTTTCTTTTCGCCGGACGAGGAACCTTCACGCTCGCGGGACTGGATCCAATCACTGCCAGCGTGGAAACCGACGGTGAGCACGTCACCGCCCGGGCGCAGACGACCGTGCGCATTCGCGGGTTGCGCGGCACGGTGGGCGTGACCTATCGCGACGGCCTCTGGTCGGGCGAAGGCACGCTGCCGTTCTCCGCCGGACGCGCGAGTGGAAGCGTGACGGCGCGGCTGAACGAGAACGGCCGGATCACGGGGCAGGGCAGCGTGACTTACCCCATCACCGAGCGGCTCACCGCCACCATCGGCGTGCTGCTGCGCGAGGATCAAAGCCTGCGCGTCAATGGCGAGGTACGGTTGGCGGATATTGAGTTGTTCCAGCGCTTCCCGCGTTCGGGCGGGCGGCAGCGTCTTTTCCGCGTCGCGCCACCCGACTTCCCGATCTACGCGATCCCGCTCGGACCGTTGGGCAGCCTCGGCGTGGCCGCGCGGGTCAGCCTCGAGCTCGGCGTGAATTACGGCATCGGCCCAGGCGTGCTGCGCAACATCCGCGCGACGACGGCGTTCGATCTCTTTGCCGCGACCACCAACTTTGCGTTCGAAGCCGGCGCGCAGCTTTTCATCCCGTTCAACGCCGGGTTTTACGTGCAGGTGGACGGTTCGGTCGTGCTCGGTCTCGGGCCAATCGCGGAGGTCAACGGCGGCATCGGTGTGCGCGGCGAGGCGGGGCTGCGTGGCGATTTCACGGCGGACGCACAGTTGGTGTACCGGCAGGCGAAATTCATCCTAGATGCCCGCGCCGCGCTGCAGGGCCATCCGGAACTGCTGCTGTCCATCGAAGCCTTCGTTCGTGCCTCCGCGGCGGCGGGCTTGTACGAAGCGGAAAAACGGTGGAATCTTGCGAGCTTCCGGTTCGGCAGCGACCTGAATTTCGGCGTCGCGTTCCCGTTCCATTACGACTCGAGCGAGGGATTTAACGCCCCTTCCTTCGCCGACATTGAGTGGATCTATCCGCGCAATCTCAATCCGCAGGCGATGTTGGCGCGACTCATTTCCTGAAAGAACGATGAGCACTTTTCCCAACTCTCCCCGCCTTCAGAAAGGCGCCCTCGTCGGCCTCGATCCCTTCAACCCGCTCGCCAGTGTCGTCGTGTTCCAATACAACCCGGAGACACTCACGCGCACGTTGACGCCGCAGACCGCGGGCGGGGGCGGCGGCGGCACCAGCGCGCCCGGCGAGGCGTTGCGACTCACCGGCCCGCCGCAGGAGGAAATCAAACTCGACGTCGTGATCGATGCGACGGACCAACTGGAAAAGGGCGATTCAGTCGCGACGCAGATGGGCGTTTACCCGCAGCTCTCCGCGCTGGAGATGCTGCTGTATCCGAAGAGCGCGCTCGTGATCGCCAACGAAGTCCTGCTGCAATTCGGAGTGATCGAAGTGGTCCCGCCCGCGGCGCCGCTCACCGTTTTAGTCTGGGGAGCCAAGCGCGTGGTGCCCGTGCGGCTCACGTCGTTTTCGATCACCGAGGAGATGTTCGACCCGAATCTCAATCCCATTCAGGCGAAGGTGTCGCTCGGCCTGCGCGTGTTGAATTACCGCGACCTCGGTCTGCTCAGTCCCGGCGGCGCGCTGTTCATGGCGCATCAGGTCGTCAAGGAAGTCATGGCCACGATCAACACTGCGGCCACCGCGTCCGCCGCGCTCGGCGGCAATTGAGGAGGAGGTGAAAATGAACCACGCGATGAACCACGAAACCCGCGAAAACAACGGGTGGCACCGCGGTTGCCCGCCGCCGAACGAACGCCGCGTTTCCTGGAATCCGAACTCCGAAGCCGCGCCTGCGAGCGGCCCAACCGCGCGGGGAACGCACGCCGCTGGCGGGCAGTTTTCGGCGGCCCGCCGAAAGTCTCGTTCCACTCACTTTTTGGCGCGGAGAAGAAAGTTGGAACCGGGCCACGACGGTTTGGGCGGGCCGCCCAAACCCGCACGCGGGCCGCGGGCGCTCCCCGTTCCGATTTCGGGATTGGGGTTGAACCCAGAGCTTGTTTGGAAACCCGGTTCTGGGTGGAACCGGCCAATGGCCCGTGCCACCCACTTTCCAAACAGGTTCTCACACGTTGACTCCCCGTGTTTTCTTTTCGTGGGTTTCGTGTGTTTCGTGGGCGCAACCGCTTTTCCAAGGTGAACCATGTTTGATCCCACCAGCCGCTACGCCAAGCTCGCCATCAAGACGCTCACCGTCACCGGAGCGGACGGGCTGCCGCGCGAAATTCGTTACGTCGAGCGCCGCATTCTGCCGCCCGCCAGCGCTGGCACGACCCTCGTGGAACACAGCGTTGTCGAGGGCGACCGGCTCGATCGCCTCACCGCAAAATATCTCGGCGACCCGACCCAATTCTGGCGCGTGGCCGACGCGAACGAAACGCTGCGCCCGGAGGAACTCACCGACGAAATCGGCGGCACGATCAAGATCGACCTGCCGCAACTGTGAACCGCCAAAACGAACCGCGCGGCCCAAACCAATCCCGCTCATGCTCACCAACCTCCTTGGCATCCGCCTCGTTCTGCTGCTCGGCCCCACCGTGCCGCTGCCCGCGCCGGCCGAGATCATGTCGGCGCTGACGCGCGTGGAGGTGACCAATGATTCCGGCGCGGGTGACGGTTTCCAGATGACCTTCGCGCTGGCGCGTGGCGTTGCCGATTACGGCCTGTTGCAAAGCGGCGCGGTGTCGCCGCTGACGCGCGTCGTGATCGGCGTGATCTTCGGCGCGCTGCCCGAGGTGTTGATCGATGGCGTGATCACGCATCACCAGTTCAATCCCGGTTCCGCCGCGGGGTCGGCGACGCTCACCGTGACGGGCCGCGACCTGACGGCGCTGATGGATTTGGAGGAGAAGGACGCGAGCTTCGAGAACCAGCCGGATTTCCTCATCGTCACGCGCGTCCTCGCCGACTACGCGCGCTACGGACTCGTGCCCGCGCCCACGCCGACGACCGATGTGCCGATCAGTCTGCAACGCATCCCGCGCCAGCAGGAGACGGATTTGCAATTCATCCGCCGGCTCGCGCAGGACAACGGTTTCGTGTTTTACCTCGAGCCGCTCACGCTCGGCGTCAGCACCGCGTATTGGGGGCCGGAGAACCGCCTCGGAATTCCGCAACCGGCCCTCGGCGTGAACCTCGGTTCCGCGACGAATGTGAAGTCGCTCGACTTCTCCCTCGACGCCCTCGCGCCGGTCTCGACGAAAGGAACCTTCGTCGAGCCGCTCACGCGCACGAGCATTCCGATTCCGGCGCTGCCCGCGTTGAAAGTGCCGCCGCTCGCGGCGCTGCCGGCGGTTCCGTACCGCACCACGATTGACCGCAGCACCGCCAACGCCAGCCCCGCGACCGCCGCCACGCGCGTGCTGGCGGGCGCGACCAACTCGCCCGCCGCCGCCACCGCGAGCGGCGAGGTCGATGGCGCGCGTTACGGTGCGGCCCTGCGCGCGCGCAAGCTCGTCGGCGTGCGCGGCGCGGGCTGGACGCACGACGGCCTCTGGTACGTGCGGCGCGTCACGCACACACTCACGCCCGGCGCGAGCGCGCAGTACTCGCAATCTTTCGCCCTCAGCCGCGAAGGCACGGGCAGCCTCACCCCGATTCTCCCCTTATGAGCGCGCCATTTTTCGGCAAATACCGCGGCGTCGTCACCGACATCCAGGACCCGCTGATGATCGGGCGCGTGCGCGCGCGGGTGCCCGACGTGATGGGGGATCTTGAGAGCGGCTGGGCGATGCCGTGCTTCCCGTTCGCCGGCGCGGGCATGGGTTTTTTCGCGCTGCCCACGGTGGGCGCGGGCGTGTGGATCGAGTTCGAGCACGGTGACCCGGATTATCCGATTTGGACCGGCGCGTGGTTCGGCGCGGCGTCCGACGTGCCGCCGGAATTGCTCGCGCCGCCTTATCAAAAAGTCCTGCTCAAGACCGCCGGCGGCACGAGCCTCACGCTCGACGACACGCCCGGGGTTGGCGGAATCAAACTCGAAACCGCCGCCGGCCAGAAAATCACCCTCACGGCCACGGGCATCGAAATCGACAACGGCATGGGCGCCAAAATCACGCTGCAAGGCCCGCAGGTCAGCGTGAACAACGGCGCGCTCGAGGTGATATGAAACCACTGTGTCAGCGCATCAGCGTATCCATGAGGCAATCGACAACAACGAACTGCGGCGCGGCGCGGGCGGGGCGCGGCGTTCACGCCGCTTCGGCGTCGCCTGCAACGGGGGCGCTGGGAAAATCCCAGCAATCACTTCGCGTTTACCGCCGAAGCGGCGTAATCGCCGCGCGTCGGGGCGATTTCCTCACGCACCCCGCTGCAAGCCTGCAACCATTTAACCCTCTGATTTCCTAACCTCCCATGCCCGGCTTCCTCCTCCATCAAGGTGCCACGGTCCTCTGCCTCCACGGCGGACAAGGCCAGGCCACCGTGCCGAATCCGCGCGTCAAGGTCGGCGGCCAGATGACCGTGCAGCAGCCGAATCCGTGGGCGGTCGCGGGTTGTCCTTTCACCGTGCCACCCGGCTCACCGATGCCCTGCGTCACCGCGCAGTGGGTCACCGCCGCCACGCGCGTGAAATCAGGGGGGATGCCGCTGCTGCTGCAAGACAGCCAGGCCGTCTGCGTGCCGAACGGCACCGGTGTGAACGTCGTCGTGACGCAAGTTCGCGTGAAGGCTTTATGAACAAAATTCAAGCATGGTTCGCCGGGCAATTGATCCGCGTGGCAGTTTCCTGCGATGCCCAAGTGCGAGTTTATCACACCAAAATTCTCGACGAGGTCGCTTTTGATTCCAAGACCCCGCTGGGATTGCTTTTGGTGACGGTGGACAAACACGTGGAGCGGTTGGGCAGGGAGCAGCGCCGCCACAAGCGCGAGACGACGGAGATTACACTGGTGACCGTCGGATTGAGCGCACTGTCCTCCGTGCTACTCGGTTTGAATTTCCCGCCGAACGCACCCACCCCGGAGTACTTCAATCCACTCAACCTGAAGAATTGCGCGCTGGTTTTCACCGCCCTGGTGGCTGTCGTCAACGCTTATGAGGCCCTTTTCAAACCGCACCGCCTCTGGGTGCGCGAAGGCAGAACCTACGGGCTTCTCAACGACCTGCTGCTGAAACTCGCGATGTGCGCCGCGCGGACGGACGGAGGCAAGACCGCCACGACTGAAGAGGTGGAGGCGTTTCGTCAGGAACTGGAAAAAATGATGCGCGAAGATTTGGACTCGTGGGTGCGACAACACGGCGAAGACTTGCTTACCGGTCGCACCCGCGGCGATCAGCCGGGCGACGGTCCAGGCAATAACCCGCCCCCGGCCAAACCTGGAAAATGAACCTCGCCTTCCCCCAGCACTTCGACCCGCGCGGCCGCACCGCCGAGGCGGATGACGAGCGGCACCTTCGCGACCTGATCGAGCAACTGCTTTTCACGTCGCCCGGCGAACGCGTGAACCGCCCCGCGTTCGGCAGCGGTTTGCTGCAACTCGTCTTCGCGCCGAACAGCCCCGAACTCGCCGCCGCCACGCAGTTCCAAGCACAAGCCGCGCTCCAGCAGTGGCTCGGCGATCGGATTCAAGTCGAGGCGGTCGAGGCGCGGAGCGAGGACTCCACGCTGCGCGTCACGGTCCGCTACACGATTCGCCGCACGCAACAGCGCCGCGTCGAGCAATTCACCGGGGGCGTGCCATGATTTATTTTTGTTGCCACGAAAACCGCCGCCGCCTCGTGCGCGATCTCCTGCCCGCGGCTGGCGTCGAGCCACTCAACGGCATCGACTATCTCGAAGTCGGCGGCGCGAAATTGCCCGGCGCTGATTTGCGCCAGCGCGTGCTGCGCGTCTGCTTCGTTCGCCAGCCCGCGGGTCCGCTCCTCACGCGACTCCAACTCACCCCGCCCTCCGTCGGCATCGTCCTCACCGGGGGCGAGCGCACGACTGGAATTGCCGCGCAGAAGGTCGAGTTCGACGCCGCCTCCGGTTCGCTCACCGTCACCGTGAATCAACGCGGCGACTACTCCCCCTACACGCTCGCGCTCGTCGAGCCGAACGGCGGCGCGCCGCTCACGGAACTCGATGCGCAACTCGCCGCGGTGGACTTCTCGTTCAAGGTCGATTGCCCGAGCGATTTCGATTGCCGCACCGAAACCGCGTGCGCGCCCGCGCCGCAGCCCGCGCCCGAGTGCGATTATCTCGCCAAGGATTACGCGAGTTTCCGCCAACTGCTGCTCGACCGCCTCTCCGCGCTGCTGCCCGGCTGGACCGAGCGCAATCCCGCGGACCTCGGCATCACGCTCGTCGAGTTGCTCGCCTACGTCGGCGACCAACTCAGCTACCGCCAGGACGCCCTCGGCACCGAGGCGTATCTCGGCACCGCGCGCCAGCGCATCTCGGTGCGCCGCCACACGCGCCTGCTTGATTACGCGATGCACGACGGCTGCAACGCGCGCGTGTGGGTGCAGGTGCGTTTGCAGGCCGGCGCGCCCGCGGGCGTGGTGCTGCCGCGCGTGACAATCTGGGACGCCGCGAAAGCACAGTGGGTCGCCGGCGCCGAACCCGCGCCCGCCGCGGGTGTGGAAAGCAAAATCCGCCGCACGCAATTCGCCACGCGCCTGACACCCGACGCGGTGCTCGCCGCCGACACTTGGGCGAAACTGGTGGCCGCGCAAAAGCCGGAAATTTTCGAGCCGCTCCACGACGCGGTCCTCTACTTCGAGCACAACCAAATGAATTTTCACGCGTGGGGCGACGCGCAATGTTGCCTGCCGAAAGGCGCGACGAAAGCCGCGCTGGCCGGGCATTTCCCGAATCTCCAGCCCGGCGACG
>JAYVOY010000117.1:0-9492 GCA_043757645.1 Verrucomicrobiota bacterium | reverse complement strand
AATCTGCTCGGCGTCGCGGGCAAAAGCGGGGATGCGGCGAACCCGATGAAGTATCTCGACCTCATCGTCGAGCTGGAGCCGGACGCGGCAATGGAACGTTGGAGCCGCGGGATGATTCGCTTGCAGGCGGGCGATCGCGCGGGGGCGAAAGCGGATTTTCGCTGGCTGCTGGATCATCAATCACCGGGGATTGATTTGGAGCGGGTGGAGGAGTTGTTCCGGCGGCTGTGAGCGGGTGGGGCGGTGGATTGGTCCCGCGCGAAAGCCGAAACCGAGCTGGAAGTTGAGGCGAAAAATGGGGGCGAAAAATGGAAACCATTTCTGGTTTTATTTTTTCGCCTGCCATTTTTCGCCTGTGTTTTCAGGGAGAGTCGTTCTCAACCCGGCTGAGAACCATGCCATCCTTGAAACGTGTCTTGAGCCTGCGGCCGCCGGGCGCCTGTGCGGCCGAGCGGATCACCGCCCCGGAATCGGCCTCGAGCGTGATCGTGTAGCCGCGTTCGAGGACGTTGAGCGGCGAGAGGAGTTTGAGGCGCGTGGCGAGTTGGGAGTTTTTCGCGCGCAGAATTTCCAACTGCCGGCGCGATTGTTCGGCGAGGCGGCGGCGCAAATCGCGGAAGGCGTGTTGGCGACGCGTGATCAGGGTTTCGGGACGCAGGCGGGCGAGGCGTTGCGCGACGGTGGTCCAGCGTGTGTGCGCGTGGCGCTGGCCCACGCGCATCGCGCGCGCGAGGGAGTCGCGGAGGTCGTCCACGCGCTGCAAATGCTCCTCGACGCGGCGCGCGGGATGCACGCGTTGGAGCCGATGCAGCGCGGTCGCGGCGGCGGTCTGCGCCTGCTCGAGTCGATGCGCCGCGAGCTGGCTCATGCGCGCCAGCGCGTGTGCGACGAGCGGGCGGCTGGCGACCGCGCCAGCGGTGATGAGTTCCGCGGCGGCGCTCGGCGTGGCCGCGCGGAGGTCGGCAACGAAATCGCTGATGGTGAAATCAATTTCATGGCCCACCGCGGAAACCACCGGAATCGCGGACTCGAAAATCGCGCGCGCGACCACTTCCTCGTTGAAGGCCCACAAGTCCTCGAGGCTGCCGCCGCCGCGGGTGACAAGGATCAGGTCGAGGGCCGGGCGAAGCGCGGTGGATGCGACTGATCCGACGGATCGGGACGGATCGAATAGGGGGAGCGGTGCGGGCTGGGCTGCGGCCCACTCGTTGAGCATTCGCACCGCGGCGGCGATTTCCCCGGCGGCCCCGTTTCCCTGCAC
Source organism: Verrucomicrobiota bacterium (assembly GCA_043757645.1). Classification (GTDB taxonomy): domain Bacteria; phylum Verrucomicrobiota; class Verrucomicrobiia; order Limisphaerales; family BJHT01; genus BJHT01. Next base: position 8,231 of record JAYVOY010000117.1, on the reverse strand, counting down.
GCGGCACGGCGCGAGGATGATTTCCAAATCAGGTTGCCGGCGTTGAATGACGTGCAGCACGTCGCGAATCGCGGCCCCCGTGGGCGAGGTCACGAGGCCGATGCGCCGCGGGTAGCGGGGGAGCGAACGCTTGCGCTCCGGCGCGAACAGCCCTTCGGCGGCGAGCTTTTGCTTGAGTTGCTCGAACGCGATTTGCAGCGCGCCAACGCCCTGCAATTCCACCGCGCGCACGACGAGTTGATATTGTCCGCGCGGTTCATAAACCGTGAGGTCGCCCTGCAACACGACCTTGCGACCGTCCGTCAGCAGCGCGCGGCTGGGCGTGGCGGTGTTGCGAAAGAGGACGCACGTCACCTGCGAGCCGGCGTCCTTGAGCGTGAAGTAAATGTGCCCTGAACTTTGCGCGCGCAGATTGGTGATCTCGCCGGTGACCCACACCAGGCCGACCTGTTGTTCGAGCAGGCGCTTGACCTGTCCGGTCAATTCGCTGACGGAGAGCACGCGGCGTGTCTCCGCGGCGGGAAACAGTTCGCCGAAATTCCACTGGGACTTGGTCGGTTTGGCCATCGCGCGTGAGTGAGCCACGAATTCGCCCCGCGGGAAACAGCGAATCACCGGCGCGGAAGCCCCCACCCTTCAATGCGCCCCAGTCGTGTAGGAGTCGAGGTGACGAGACTCTTACAATTTGGGCGCGATCAGTCGGCGCGCGGACAGAAAACCGCATTCGACAGTCGGGGCCGGGCCGGTATAAATCGCCGCCGTGAACCACAAGTCATTTCTCCAAGCGCCAAACTTTCGCCGCATTTTCACCGGTTGGTTTTTGTTTTTCGCCGCGGGTGTGGTCCCGGGAAACGCGGCGGAAGCGGCGGCGGCGGCCAGCGGCGCGCAGCCGCAGTGGGGGCGCATCACGGCGGCCACGAATGGCACGGGAGTGGTCACGCTCGAGGTGCGCGAGTGGCCGGCGGAGGGGCGGCTCGCCTTGCCGACGCCGTTCGCGCACATCACGAAGGCGGACTTGGTGGGGGGGCGGAAACGGCAGCCGTTGAAGTGGCTCTTCAACGCGGAGGCGACGGAGTTGTTTTTGGAGTTGCCCGCGGCGGCCCCGGCGACTTTGCCCGCGGTGATCGAGCTGGAAACGGCGGAGAAATCGGCGCAGTTCGCGGGCGGGCGCATCACGTTTTCCGCGCTGGATGCCAAGGTCGCGGGGAGCAAGGCGAAGTTGGAATCGCATCCGGGAAATCATCGTGTCGGCTTTTGGGCGGACGCGGCGGACGCGGTGAGCTGGGAGTTCAAGCCGACGCGCTGGGGGCGTTACGATGTCGAGGTGACGTATGCGGCGACGGGCGGTGAGGGGACGGAATTGCTCGTCGAGGTCGCGGGCAAAGCGTTCACCGTCACGCGGCCCGGCACGGGCAGTTGGTATCGTTACGCGACGCTGCCGGTCGGGAGATTTTATTTGGAGAAGCAACAGCCGTTCACCGTGAAGGTCGGCTGCGCGACGCTGAAGGGCGCGGCGGTCGCAAATCTAAAGGCGGTGACGCTGCGGCCCGCCCCCGAGGGCGACCCGACGGCGCAGGACGCGACGGGCGTGATCACGCTGGCTGCCAGCAATGCCATCACTCACAGCGTGACGATGCGCTACGAGCCGGCGGAGAAGAAGAATTGCCTGGGTTACTGGGTGAACCCGGTGGACTGGGCGGAGTGGGAATTTGTGGTGGCGAAGCCGGGCGGGTTCACGGTGGAAGTTTCGCAGGGCTGCGTGGGCGGCGGCAGCAAGGTGTTCGTGGAGGCGGGCGACGCGCGGCTGGCATTCGAGGTGGAGCACACGGGGCATTTCCAAAATTTCAAACCGCGCGCGATTGGCGAAATCACGCTCCAAGCCGCGGGCGCGCACACGCTCGCGATCAAGCCGCAGACCAAGAAAGGCGGCGCGGTGATGGACATCCGGCAGGTGCGATTGGTGCCGGTGGGGCGGTAGTGCCGCTGCTTTTTCTGATTCAACATGCCCTCCGAACTCCCGCGTCAGGTCCGCTACATCGTCAGCATGGAGGCGTGCGAGCGCTTCAGCTACTACGGGATGCTCTCGATCCTGACATTGTATTTGAAAAATTCGCTCGGGCTGGCGGAGAGCGAAACGAAGGAGACGGTTCACCTGTTCAAGATGGCGGTTTATTTTTTGCCGCTGCTGGGCGCGTGGATCGCGGATCGGTGGTGGGGGCGTTACCGGACGATTCTGCGGCTGTCCATGCTCTACTGCGTGGGGCACGGCGCGCTGGCGTTGCTGGAGGGAACGCGCGGGGGAATTTTCGCGGGCCTGACGCTGATCGCACTGGGCGCGGGCGCAATCAAGCCGTGTGTGTCGGCTTTCGTGGGGGATCAATTCACGACGGAGCAACACGCGCTGTTGCCGCGGGTTTACGGGCTGTTTTATTGGTCGGTGAACATCGGGGCGGTGTTCGCGTTCGCGCTGATTCCCGTGGTGCGGGATCATTGGGGTTACGCGTGGGCGTTTGGGATTCCGGGAATTTTCATGGCGCTGGCGACGGTGATTTTTTGGGCGGGAAGAAGTTATTATCGGCACATGTTGCCCGCGGCGGAATTAAGGGCAAGCGCTGCAAATACGGCGAACACGGCGAACGCGAGGGACACGTCGGCGGAAGTTTCGCGCGGTGGAGTGTCGAATGCGCGCGCGCTGTGGCGGATCGTGCTGGTGCTCGCGCCGGTGCCGGTGTTTTGGGCGCTGTTCGATCAGATCAATTCCACGTGGGTGTTTCAGGCGGAGAAGATGACGTCGTTCGAAATTCTCGGCTACAAGGTCGATGGCGAACGGATGCAATCGGCGAGCGCGCTGCTGGTGTTGATCTGGGTGCCGGTGCTGGCGGTGTGGGGTTATCCGCTGGCGGAGAAGCTTGGGTGGCGTCCGACGGCGCTGCGGCGGATGGGCTGGGGCATGGTGTGTGCGGCGATCGCGTTTCTGCTGTCGGCGTGGTTGCAGGCGCAACTGGACGGCGGCGTGCAGCTGAGTCTCGCGTGGCAACTGGTGCCTTATGTCGTGCTCGAATTGGGCGAGGTGATGTTGAGCGCGACGGGGCTGGAGTTCGCGTATTCGCAAGCGCCGCCGCAGTTGAAGAGCACGGTGATGAGTCTGTGGCTCTGCACGATTGGCGCGGGAAATTTCCTCGTGGCAGTGATCACGAATTTGAACAACCGCTTCGTCCACGCGAGTGGTGCGAAGGAATTTTGTTTTTACGCGGTGCTGATGTTGGTCGCCACGGGAGTCTTCGCGTTGGGGGCGCTGCGGTATCGCGGCGCGGAGGCGGCGGGCGAGAGGGCGGGATGAAGGCGCGGGAAGTAGTTGTGGTGAAATTCTCCGAAGCGAAAATGAAGGTGCTCCGCGGGATCAATTGGAATTACGAGATTGGTGCGGCTGGCATTTTCGAGATAAGCGGTGGGATGGTTTCGAGGGATACGCCCGCCCTCACCCCGGCCCTCTCCCCCGAGGAGAGGGAGCAGCGTTCACCGCGCCGGGAGAACTTGTGCGATCCTCGCACGCAGGCCGTCGCTCCTACGTTCGCAGCCCGCGGCTCTCAACAACTGGAATTGTCAGCCTCGCCAAGACGCGGCCAAATGTTCCTCCCTCTCCCCGGGGGAGAGGGCCGGGGTGAGGGCGGGCGCTCCTCGCCAAGCGCGATTTGTCCTTGCCGGAATTTTCACTCATTAAAATCAAGACACCAAAAATGAACACATCGAAACCTCACGCAGTGCGGATCGTCGATTCTCACACGGGCGGCGAGCCGACGCGGGTCGTCATCGCGGGCGCGCCGGATTTGGGCGGCGGGAGTGTGGCCGAGCAGTTGCAGGTTTTCCGCGCGCAGCACGACCGGTTTCGCGCGGCGGTGGTGAATGAGCCGCGCGGCTCGGAGGTGCTGGTCGGCGCGTTGCTGGTGGAACCGGCGGACAAGTCGTGCGCGGCGGGCGTGATCTTCTTCAACAACGTCGGGCCGCTCGGCATGTGCGGGCACGGCACGATCGGCCTCGTCGCGACGCTCGCGCATCTCGGGCGCATTCGCGCGGGCGCGCATCGCATCGAGACGTCCGTGGGTGTGGTGACGGCGACGCTGCACGCGGATGGCAGCGTGTCGGTCGAGAACGTGCCGAGTCACCGGCAGGTGAAGGGCGCGACGGTCGAGGTGCCCGGATTTGGCGCGGTGTCGGGCGATGTGGCGTGGAGTGGGAATTGGTTTTACCTCGTCGAGAAACACGGGCAGGCGCTCGATTTGCGGAATGTCGAGTCGCTCACGGATTTGTCGTGGCGCATCCGGCAGGCGGTGAACGCGCAGGGTTTTCCCGAGGTGGATCACGTCGAGCTTTTTGGTCCCGCGCAATTGCCCGGCGGGCATTCGCGCAATTTCGTGTTGTGTCCCGGCAAGGCCTACGACCGCAGCGCGTGCGGCACCGGGACGAGCGCGAAGCTCGCGTGTCTGGCGGCGGATGGGAAATTGCGCGCGGGCGAGCGCTGGGTGCAGGAGAGCATCATCGGCAGCGCGTTCACCGGCTCGTATCGCTGGGCCGATCAGGCGCGCGGGATCGTGATCCCGACGATCACCGGACAGGCGTTCGTGAACAGCGAGGCGACGCTGCTGCTGGATGAGCGGGATCCGTTTTGCTGGGGGATTCCATGAGGCGGGAAGGGATGTAGGGTTGCCGAGCTAAACCGTAACGATGCAGTAGGCAGGACCGCCGCCGTCTCGGCGGCTCAGGGCGCGGGAAGTCCGCGCGGGTCATTCACACTTCCTCTTTTGGTTCACCATTCAGTGAACATTTTGTGCTGTGGAAAATGCCCGCGTCCGCCCCGTTTGGACGGTGTGAGCCGCCGAGACGGCGGCGGTCCTACTGCATGGTTACGGCTAAACGGGGATGGAAGGTCTTGGTTCGAGAGAGTTGGGGATGCCTTTCTCCCTGGCTCCGGACCTTTGCGTTGAAGGCAGAACGCCGACGGGAATTCCCGGTCGCGCTGCGTGATTCTTGGCAATGCTCTAGGGAAACGGCGGGAACGGTGTCGATTGGAAAGGCGACGGTGTGCCGGGAGGCACCTTGGGATCGCAACCAAGCTCGGGATAGTTATCGGTGAGTGTTTTCAGAAAGGCCACCAAAGCCGCCTCTTCCGTGGCGGATAGTCCGAGGCTGCCCACCTCATCAAAATTGACATTGAGCGGCACCTCCGGCGGCGGCCAGCCAGTCACGCCGAAACCCGGGTCTTGATCCGAAGCCACCCGCCCCAAGCTTTCACGCGTGTTATAGAAGTGGACTATTTCCTCGAGCGTCGCGAAGACGCCATTGTGGCCATAGGGCGGCGTGAGGGCGATGTTCCGCAGCGACATCACCTTGTGCTTGCCTAGTTCATTACCCGCGGGCGATTTGGCGGCCACATCCCTACGCCCGCCCAATCCCAGGCTCGGCTTCGGATTACCTGGGATCAGGGTATTACGAGGCACGCCTATATTTGCGAAGGAGAAATCCGTGAACAACGGCGGGAACACCGTGCCATCCGGCGCGAGCGAGGGATTGCTCACGTGGCAGCGAAAACAGAGCGCCCTGAAATTGAACAACTCCAGCCCTAGTTGTTCGCGTGGACTAAGGTCAATCGTCCCCGCCAGATAGAAATCAAATTTCGACGTGAAGCGATTTAGCGAGCGCGTCTTCGCAAACGTCGCAATCGCCCGGGCCAGCGCATCATAGGCCTCCAAAACCCCCGGTGGCGGCACACTATTGGCCGCGGCCCGTTCTTTGCCGGCAATCCGGTTCAGGTCGATGCCAAACACCGCCAGAAAACTGGCGCGGTAGTGCGGATTTTCCTTCAAGCGGGTAACCACCGCCCACTTGCTGGGCATGCCCATCTCGAAATCGACGAGGAAGGGCGCGGCCGCCTGCGCCTGGAGAGTCGCCGCGCGACCATCCCAGAATTGTCCCCCCCGATACATCCCTTCAACGCCATCCCAATGAAACCCCGGGCTGAAGGCCGCGTAGCCCACACTGGGTGCATTCAACACGCCGAACTTATCATGCACGGTCCCGCGCGACACCGGACTCCCGGTGGCGACATTATCCGGATCCACAAAACCGGCGACCCCCAGGGATTGTCCCGAAATCGGATCCCTGGCGGGACTCAGACTGTGACACGTCGCACACGATTGGTTGCGCTTGAGGGAAAGGTTGGGATCGGCGAACAACTCTTTCCCCAGGGTTTGCTCGTCGGTCGGTGGGAGCAAGGGCGTGAGGGGGCGCGGATGCTTTTTCATCCAAACCCGGAAGCCCTCGACGTCCGGAGTCGGGCGGTTTCGCTCGGCCTGCGCCATAACTGTACTGAGCCAAAATGCCGTGATTACCACCGATAAGCTGGAAATGTTTTTCATGCTGGAAAGCTCACTCCAATAGCACACGTTGGCGGATTTCTCAAAAGGCCCGCCACCGCTCGCCAGACGGCAGCGCAGGACTGCGAGCCGTAGAGCGAGCAGTCCGCAGCGGACGCCTGGCGAGCGGTGCGCCGCGAAAATGCCCGCCTCCAGGCCGAGAACGATATTTTAAAAAAGGCCGCGATTATCCTCGGCAGCAAAACCCTCACCAGCTCCGCCAAAGGATCCACGTCATCACCCACAGCACCGGCCAGAGCGTGCGCCGCCTCATGCGGGAGCAGGGTCTGCACGCCCTCCAGCCCAAGACCTGCGTCCCCCAGACCAGCGATGGCCGCGCCCAGTTCCGTGGCTTGCTCGCCACCGCAGGCAGCCGCCAAAGCCTGTCCGCCCGAGCCAATCCCCATCACAACGCCTGGACCGAGTCGTTCCTGGGCACCCTCAAGGCCGAGATGCTCCAAGGCGCCCAGTTCATCGACCCGGCCGACGCCGCCACCGAGATCTTTGCCTTCATCGACGCCTGCCACAACACCCACCGCCTCCACCCCACCCGAGTTTCTCCTTCCCTCGCGGTGGTGATTCGCGTTTATTCGCGCGCAACTTTTTGTTTATGAAAATCGTTCTCGCATACTCCGGCGGCCTCGACACCTCGGTGCTGCTCTCGTGGATCAAAGACACCTACAACAATGCCGAAATGATCGCCTTCTGCGCCAACATCGGCCAGGAAGACGAACTCAAGGGCCTCGAAAAGAAGGCCCGGAAAACCGGGGCGTCGAAGATTTACATCGACGATCTTCAGGCCGAATTCGCCAGCGATTTCATCTATCCGATGCTGCGCGCCGGGGCGATTTACGAGGGCCAATATTTCCTCGGCACCAGCATCGCCCGCCCGCTCATCGCCAAGCGCATGGTGGAAATCGCGAAGGCCGAGAACGCCGACGCCGTCGCCCACGGCGCCACCGGCAAGGGCAACGATCAGGTGCGCTTCGAACTCACCGCCGCCGCCCTCGCGCCGGATTTGCAGGTCATCGCCCCGTGGCGCGACGCGCGGTATCGCCAGGATTTTCCCGGCCGCCAGGAGATGATCGACTACTGCGCCGCCAAGGGCATTCCCGTCCAGGCCAGCGCCAAGAAGCCCTACTCGATGGACCGCAATCTCCTGCACATTTCCTACGAGGCCGGCATCCTCGAAGACCCGTGGTATGACAGCTTCGCCCCCAAGAAAAACCGCGAATATTTCACCACGCTCTCCGTGCTGCCCGAGGACGCGCCGGACAAGGCCGAATACGTCACGCTCGATTTCGTGAAGGGCGACTGCGTGGCCGTGAACGGCAAACCCCTCACGCCGCTGCAAGTCATGAAGACGCTCAACAAACTCGGCGGCAAACACGGCGTCGGCCGCGTGGACATGGTGGAGAACCGCTTCGTCGGCATGAAGAGCCGCGGCGTCTATGAAACCCCCGGCGGCAGCATCCTGCACTACGCGCACCGCCAGATGGAAAGCCTCACGATGGACCGCGAAGTCATGCACCAACGCGACGCCTTCATCCCGAAATACGCCGAGCTGGTTTACAACGGCTTCTGGTATGCGCCCGAACGCTACGCGTTGCAGGCCTACGTCGAGGAGTCGCAGAAGAACGTCACCGGCACGGTGCGCGTGAAACTCTACAAAGGCGGACTCTACGTCGCCGGACGCAAGTCCCCGGTGAGCCTCTACAACCCGCACATCGCGACGATGGAGGCTGACCCGACGAAGGCATACAATCAGGATGATGCGACTGGATTCATTCGGTTGAATGCGCTGCGGCTGAAAGTGGCGGC
>JAYVOY010000116.1:0-9499 GCA_043757645.1 Verrucomicrobiota bacterium | reverse complement strand
TCTTCCGCGACTTCGGCTACTTCGGTTACCCGTTGGCGCAATTTCATCGCGAGGCCTTTTGGCGCGGGGAATGGCCGCTGTGGAATCCGCTCAACAATTTCGGCCTCCCGTTTCTCGCGCAGTGGAACACGCTCACGCTGTACCCGCTGTCGCTGATTTATCTCCTGCTGCCGCTGCCGTGGTCGCTGAACCTTTTCTGCCTCGCGCATCTGCTGCTCGCGGGTGTCGGGATGCACGCGCTCGCCGCGCACTGGACCCAGCGCCCGCTGGCGGCGGCGGTGGCGGGCGTCGCGTTCGCGTTCAACGGCCTCACGCTCCACTGCCTGATGTGGCCGAACAACATCGCCGCGCTCGGCTGGCTGCCGTGGCTCGTGCTCTTCGCGGTGCGCGCGGTGAACGAGGGCGGCCGCAAGCTGCTGCTCGCCGCGCTCTTCGGCGCGCTGCAAATGCTGTCCGGCGCACCGGAAATAATCCTGCTCACCTGGGTCGTCATCGGCGGCCTGTGGCTCGTCGAGGTCGTCGCGCGCGTAAACGAAAATCGCCGCGCGTCCGCCGTCCCCGGCGCGCGGCCTTCCGTCCGCTTCACACCCGGCGAAGCCAGCACCGCTGAAATTCCCGTCGTACCCGCGGCTCGCACGCTCACTTTCAAAATCGTCTTCCGCGCCCTCTTAATCGTGCTTCTCACCACCCTTCTCTCCGCCGCGCAATTGCTCCCATTTCTCGAATTGCTCGGCGCGTCGCAGCGCGGCAGCGGCTACGCGGGCGGCGACTGGCCGCTGCCCGCGTGGGGTTGGGCGAATTTTCTCGTGCCGTTGTTCCACGCGTTTCCCTCGCACCACGGCGTCTTCGCGCAAACCACGCAGCACTGGACCAGCTCGTACTACGCCGGCATCGGCGTGCTCGTGCTCGCGCTCGGATGCGCCGCGCGCGGGCGCGACTGGCGCGTGTGGCTGCTGACCGCGCTCACCGTCGCGACCCTGCTCCTCGCGCTCGGCGACGCCACGCCGCTCTACGCGTGGGTGCAACGCCTGTGCCCCGCGATCGACGTGATGCGCTACCCGGTGAAGTTCGTGCTCGTCGCCACGTTCACACTGCCGCTGCTTGCGGCGCTGGCGGTCGCGCAATTTCTTGAAACGAGCGCCCCGCAAAACGACCGCGGACCACGCGTGCTTTCCATCCTTGGCGGCCTCGCGCTCGCGGGCATCGCCGGGGTGCTGGTCGTCGCGCGCGGGCATCCGCTCGCGGATGACGTGTGGTCCGCGACGTGGCGGAACGGCCTCAGCCGCGCGGTGTTTCTCGTTTTGATTCTCGGCGCATGTCTCGCGCTCCGGCGCAACTCCGGCGCGCCTTCGCCGCCCGCCAAGTTCACGGCAGCCCTGCCATTATTGCTTTTGCTGCTGTTGTGGCTCGACGGCCTCACGCATACGCCGTGGCAAAATCCCACCGCCGCGTCGTGGGTGTACGCGCCGCGCGAGGTCGCGCTCACGCCGCGTCCGCAGCCCGGCGGCGCACGCGCGATGGTGAGCCGCGCCGCGTTGCTGGAGTTGCACACCAGCTCGATCAACGATCCCTCGCGCGACTATCTCTTCAAGCGCGTCGCGCTCTACGACAACTGCAATCTGCTCGACGGCCTGCCCAAGGCCGACGGCGTGTTCTCGCTCTACCTGCGCCCGCAGGCCGAGATTCACCGGCTGCTTTACGGCGCGACCAACGAGCCGCCCGCGGGCCTGCTGAATTTCCTCGGCATCGCGCACCTCACCGCGCCCGGCAAGTTCGTCGAGTGGTCCGCGCGCCCCGACTGGCTCCCGACCGCCACCGGCGGCCAACGCATCGAATTCGCCCCCGACGCGGAAGCGCTGGCCGCGCTCGCGAACCCCAATTTCGAGGCGCAAAAAATCGTGTTCCTCCCGCCCACCGCGCGAGCCTCAGTAACGGCGACCAACGCCGCGGCCGTTCGTTTCCTCACGCAAAACTGGCGCGCCAACGCGGTGGAACTCGAAGTCGAAACCTCCGCCCCCACCGTGCTCGTCCTCGCGCAAACCTTTCACCCGAACTGGCGCGCGACCGTGAACGACCACGCCGTCGCCGTGCAGCGCGCCAACCACGCCTTCCAAGCCGTGCCCGTCCCCGCCGGCAAAAGCCGTGTCGTCCTCGAATATCGCGACCCGCGCTTCCACGCCGGCCTCGGCCTCTCGGCGCTCGCCTGCATCGGTTGGGCCGCCGGATGGTTCGCCAGCAGAAGGCGACGCGGCGTGAATACCGCGTGAACTGCGTGTCAGCGGAGCGAGAAGTATTGCCCCCTCTTTCTCGCTCTCATTATTGAGTCCTGCGTAATTGGTGAACCTTCGATCCGGCGGTCAGATGGCGAGCTTTCAGTCCGGGCGAATGGGTGGGCCGAAGGTCCAATGCGTTCGGGCTGAAAGCCCGCAATGTGATAGCCCGGCCTGAAGGGCCGGGGATGGGTCACGGCGAATGGCCCAAGCCCTGTAAGGGCGAACCCGCGGGCCGTGCGTGGAACGCCCTTGCAGGGCTTGGGATTATTGCGGGACGGTTGCGCCCGGCCCTACAGGCCGGGCTATCACATGACGGGCTTTCAGCCCTGGTGGCGACACTCCGGAACCGCCGTCGGAGCGCCGCTCTCCAGATCGGCGCGTTGCCGAAAGCGATTCACGCCGAACTGGAGTTCGGCGCTCCCCCCGCGCTTGCAGTCAAGTTCCCCGCCCAAGTCCCGATAGCAGTACCATGCTGTTTTTTCGCGGGGCGATTTGCGGACCTCGGCTGCCTGTGTGCGCCGCGGCGGCGCGCTCATTCGCGGGCCGCATTTCCGCGTCACGCCCGCGTTCGCGCGGCCGCGCAGTCGCCACCTTTCCCCGATGACCGTCACCACCCTCCCCGCGTCCGCGCGCTCGGCGGCTCCCGCGTTGGAGTTGCCCGAGGGCCTGACGCGCCCGCGTTTCGTCGGGTTGCTCGCGCTGCTGGTGGCATTCGCTTATCCGAAAATCCTGCTCGGCTGGGAAACGTTTTACATCCGCGACTTCGCCTACTTCGGCTATCCGCTGGCGCAATATCATCGCGACTGTTTCTGGCGCGGCGAACTGCCGTTGTGGAATCCCCTGAGCATGATGGGCCTGCCGTTCGCGGCGCAGTGGAACACGCTCGTGTTTTATCCCGGCTCGCTGCTTTACCTGCTGCTGCCGCTGCCGTGGTCGCTGAATCTTTTCTGCCTGCTGCACCAAGTCCTCGCGGGCGTGGGCATGTATCTGCTCGCGGAACGCTGGACGCGCAGCCGGCTCGCGGCGGCGGTCGCGGGCCTCGGCTTCGCGTTCAACGGCCTCACGCTGAATTGCCTGATGTGGCCGAACAACATCGCCGCGCTGGGCTGGATGCCCTTCGTGATTTTGTTCGGTGAGCGCGCGTTCCGCGGCGACGGCCGCGCGGTCAGCGTCGCGGCGTTGATTGGCGCGACGCAAATGCTCACCGGCGCGCCGGAAATCATTTTGTTCACGTGGGGTGTGCTGGGCTTTTTCGCCGTCGGTTGGGGCTGCGAGGAACACCGCGCGGGCCGGCCAGTGTGGCAACCATGCGCGCGACTGGCGCTCGTGGGCGTGACCGTTGCGGGACTCGCCGCGCTGCAATTACTGCCGTTTCTCGAATTGATCCGGCACTCGCATCGCAGCACCGCGATGGCCGACGCGACGATGTGGTCCATGCCCGCGTGGGGCTGGGCGAATCTGGTCGTGCCGCGCTTTCGTTCGTTCGCCAGCGCCGTCGGCGTTTGTTTTCAAGCGGGGCAGGACTGGACGACCTCGTACTATCCCGGCATCGGCGTGCTCGCGCTGGCGTTGCTCGGCGCGGCGCTGGTGCGCCAATGGCGGACGTGGCTGCTCGGCGGCCTGCTGCTGTTGAGCCTGTTGCTCGCGCTCGGTGAACACACGTTTGTTTATCCGCTGTTGCGAAAAGTTTTTCCGCCGCTCGGCTTCTTCCGCTTCCCCGTGAAGTTCGTCGTGCTCGCGACGTTTTGTTTTCCGTTGCTCGCCGCGTTTGCGGTGGCGCACCTCACGTCGGCGGAGCGCGTGAACGACCGCACCGCGCGCCGCGTGCTGCTGGGCCTCGGGGCGTTGCTCGCCGCGGCGGTCGCGGGAATCGTCGCGTGTTCATACTGGCTGCCGTTGCGCGGCGAGGCCTTCACCGCGAGCTGGCAGCACGGCCTCGGGCGCGTGCTGTTTCTCACGGCGATTCTCGCGCTGGTGCTGTGGTTGCGCCGCCCCGCGCCCCACGTGCAGCGGCTCGGCCTCGCGCTGGCCCTCGCGCTCGCGGTGGCGGGCGACGGCCTCACGCACACGGCGCAGCAAAATCCCGGAATCAATCCCGATCTCTACGCGCCCGGCCTGCTGCGCGAACATTGGAAACAAACTTCTCCGGGCCTCGAAATCGCGCCCGGTGGCCTGCGCGCGTGGACGCCGCAACCCGCCTACGAGACGCTGCTCAAGCGCATGGTGCCCGACGCGAACAACGACTACCTCTGTCACCGCCTCGCGCAGTTCGCCGATAGTCATCTGCTCGACGGCGTGCCATTCGCCGACGGCTTCTACTCGCTCTACTTGAAGGAGCAGCACCAGATTTGGTCGGTGCTGTACTTCACGCCGACTAATCACGAGCCTGGTGCGCTGCTGGATTTTGTCGGCGTGGCGGCGCTGCCGGCAGCGACCAATATTTTCCAATGGCAGACGCGCCCGACCGCGCTGCCGCTCGCGACGATCGGGCAAAGGCCCGTGTTTGCGGGGCCGGACGCGACCTTGACCGGACTGCGCGCGACGAATTTCAACCCGCGCGAAATCGTGTTCCTCCCGCCCGAGACGCGCGCCTTCGCGGCCGCGCAAACCGCGCCACCGACTCGCGACAAAAGCGAGGCGCGCATCCTCTCGCAGAAATTCTCCGCCGCGCAAATCGACTTCGAGGTGGCGACCCCCGCGCCCACGATGCTCGTCGTGGCGCAATCGTTTTACTCCGGCTGGCGCGCGACCATCGATGGGCAGCCCGCGCCCGTGCTGCGTGCCAATCACGCGTTTCAAGCGGTCGCGTTGCCCGCGGGCGCGCGCCGCGTCACGCTCGTGTACGAGGACCGACCATTTCAAGCCGGCCTCGCGGTGACGGCACTGACGGGCTTTGCGTGCGTGGGCTGGCTCAGTCACACGCGACGACGCGGAACGGCAAAGTAGGGCGGCGGCGGGGCACACGCGCGTTTTGTGGGCGCTGGGCGCCCAGTCTCTGCCGCGGAGCGGCGTCGGAGAAGATTAGCCGGGGGCCAGCGAGCGGAGGCGAGCGCGGCCCCCGGTTTGGCGCGTGCGCGAAGCCCTGCCCCGGAGGGGCACCGGAGGACTATCGTTCTCGCAACGACACCGGATTCTTTCTTCGATGCCCCTCCGGGGCAGAACGATTTTCGCGCGGCGGACCGGGGGCTGCGCTCGCTGTCGCTTGCTGGCCCCCGGCTAATTTCCTGCGGTGTCCCTCCGGGACCAGAACGCGCGCCCCGGCCGCTGCTGGACACGGCTGCCGCGGCTGGTCTGCGACACAGCCACGTTCCGGAGGCAGGGGGGAAATGGGGAAAATGGGCGTTGAAACCGCGGGGTTCCGGGCTACTTTCCCGCCGCGATGCTCGATGACCGACAATACATGCGCAGCCCGGACTGGGAATCCGGGCGGAGCGTGACCACCGCGCTGCTGATAATCACGACGGCGTTTTTCTTTCTCCAGGCCATTGTCGAGCACTACACCAAGTTCCATGTGGACCGGTATTTTGCGCTGAGTGTCGAGGGGTTGTCCCACGGTTACGTGTGGCAATTGCTCACGTTTCAATTGCTGCACGGCGGCGTGTGGCACTTGGTTTTCAATTTGCTCGCGATCTATTGCTTTGGCCGGGCGCTGGAGGAAACGCTGACGCGCGCGGATTATCTCCGGCTATACATTGGCAGCGGAGTTTGTGGGGGCTTGCTCCAAGTGATGTTTGGCGCGTTGTTCCCGAATTATTTCGGGGGCGCGGTGGTCGGGGCGTCGGCGGGGGCGATGGGATTGGTCGCGGCGTTTGCGACGATGTTTCCGGATCGGGTGCTGACCTTGTTGGTGTTTCTCGTCATCCCGGTTTCGATGCGGGCCAAGACGTTGCTCTACATTTCGCTCGCGGTGGCGCTGTTCGGTTTGGTGGTGCCTTCGGGGAACATCGCCAACGCGGCGCATCTCGGCGGCCTGCTTGGCGGCATCGCCTACATCCGCTGGCAGGTGCAATCGAGTCTGCTCGCGGACGCGTTGCGCGCGCTGGCGCCGCGGTCGCGTCCGCGTCCGCGCGCGCGAGAGTTGGTGAGCGCGGAGGCGCGCAAGCCGTCGGCGTGGTCGCTGGTGAAGCCGGCCGCGAAGCCCACGGCGGCCGATTTGGATTTGCCGCCCGCGGAGTTCATGAGCCGCGAGGTGGACCCGATTCTCGATAAAATTTCCGCGCACGGTTTGCAAAGTCTCACGGAGCGCGAGCGCAAGATTCTCGAATTGGCGCGCGCCAAGATGGGCAAGCAGTGAACGTCGAGGCCTCCAAGTCCCGGCGGGGCGCGCCGCGCCCAAAATCCTCGGTGCCCGCAAAAAAACTTCCCCGGCTCGAGATCCCGCGAAAGGCCATTTACCGGCTGTCGATTTATCTGCGGTGTTTGCTGCGGCTGAAGGCGAATCGCATCCCCACGGTTTCCAGCGAGGCGCTGGCGCGCGCGGCGGGGGTGAAGTCCACGCAGTTGCGCAAGGATTTGACCTACTTCGGTCAGTTCGGCACGCGCGGGTTGGGCTACGATGTCGAGCAGTTGGCGCGCTTGATCACGGACTTGCTGGGCACGAACAGTCTGCAACCGGTGATCCTCGTGGGCGTGGGCAATCTCGGGACGGCGCTGCTGTCGTATCGCGGGTTCGAGCAGGAGGGTTTTGAAATTATTGCGGCGTTTGATGTTGAGGTGCGGCGTGGGAAGCAGTTCATCAAGCCGGTGTGTCCGATGGAGGAGCTTCCGAATTTTGTCCACGAGCACGGCGTGAAAATGGCGATCGTCACCGTCCCCGCCACAACCGCGCAGGAGGTGACCAATCAACTCGTCGCGACCGGCATCACGGGCATTCTCAACTTCGCGCCGATCGTGTTGCAGGTGCCCGAGGATGTGATCGTGAACAATGTGAATCTCGCGATCGAGTTGGAGAATCTGAGTTATTTCATTCAGGGGTGAGCGGGCGGCGTGGCGGCGGGCGGCGGAAAATTCCGCGAGAAGTTGGCGAAGGGATTGGGGGCAAGGGAATGAACTTCACCGAAACGACGGGCCTTGCGGGGCGGCGTTTTGCGCGAGCGAAGCAGTCGCAGGCGAACCGCCCCGGAGCGCGTGGCCGGGACAGGCGCCGTAAGATTTCCACGACCTCCGCGTTGGGCGGCCGCCGCGGCTGGTCTGCGACACGGCCGTGCTCCGCCGAGGGCCATTTGCCTTGAATTCACGCATCCCGACTTGCACATTGCGCCCGCTCGTGAAGCCCCTTTTTCCATGCTGGTTGCTGCTCGCGTTGCTCCTGGGTGGAGCGGCGCTCCGGGCGCAAACACCGTTGACGGATTTGGAATTGGTGCATGCTTTCGGTCGCGACTACATCCGCGTGCAGGACTGGACCGACGCCAACAAATTTCAGTTCAAGTGGACACGCAAGGACGAGGAATTCCTGATCACCACGCGCAAATCCACGGTGCTGCTCACGGTGGATTCGCGCCGCGCGGTGATCAACGGCGTCGCGGTGTGGCTCTCCGCGCCACCGGCGCGCGCGAACACGACAGCCTTGGTATCATTGGTTGATTTGAAGACCGCGATTCTCCCGCTGCTCTATCCGCCGCGCATGAAGGAGGGCCAGCGCATCAAAACCGTGTGCCTCGATCCCGGTCACGGCGGCAAGGACGCGGGCAATACGGACGGCGTGGGTCTCGAGAAAACCCACACGCTGGCGCTGGCGCGCGAGGTCGAGCGACTCCTGCGCGAACTGGGCTACAAGGTCGTGATGACGCGCAGCGGCGACAGTTTCTTGGAACTGGACGAACGTTCGGAAGTGGCGAAGAAAAAATCGGCGGATTTGTTTGTCAGCCTGCATTTCAACGCCAGCACCAGTTCCGGCGTGCGCGGCATCGAGACCTATTGCCTCACCCCGGCGCGGGCCAGTTCGACCAACGCGCGGCAGGAGGGTTCGCAGGTCGGGATGCTGCCGGGAAATCAGTTCGATGCGTGGAATCTTTACTTCGCGCATCAGTTGCAGAAGTCGATGGTCCACACGCTGGGCGCGGAGGATCGCGGCGTGAAACGCGCGCGGTTCGTCGTGCTCAAGGCCGTGGCTTCCCCGGCGATTTTGATCGAGGGCGGATTCATGTCCGACCCGCAGGAGGGCCGGCGCATCGCGGACAAGGAGTATTGCAAAAAGCTCGCGCGCTCCATCGTGGCGGGCATCACGACGTTTCGGCGGTTGGTGGAACGGTGAGAATTTTGGCGGGAAAACATTTTTCGCATGGCGTCGCGCACTCCGGTTGAGAACAAACGTTCGATTGGGATTTTTGATTCCGGCGTCGGCGGATTGACCGTGGCGCGGCAACTCCGGCGCGCGTTGCCGCACGAGGATTTGTTGTATCTCGGCGACACCGCGCGGGTGCCGTACGGCACGAAATCGCCCGCGACCGTCGTGCGGTTCGCGTGCGAGGACACGGGGTTTCTCGTCGGGCGCGATGTGAAGGCGGTGGTCGTCGCGTGCAACACGGCGTCGGCGTGGGCGCTGGACGTGTTGCAGGAACGCTTCGCGCTGCCGGTGTTTGGCGTGATCCTGCCCGGCGCGGCGGCGGCCTTGCGACGCACGCGCTCGGGGCGCATCGGCGTGATCGGCACGCCGGCGACAATTCGCAGCGCGGCTTATACGCGGGCGATTCTCGGCGCGCGCCGTGACGCGCAAGTCTTCGCGCAGGCGTGTCCGTTGCTTGTGCCGCTGGTCGAGGAGGGCTGGGTGAATCATCGCGTGAGCCGGCTGGTGTTGGAGGAATATTTGCGCCCGCTGCTGCGGCAGCGCATCGACACACTCGTGCTCGGTTGCACGCATTATCCGCTGCTCAAACGCGCGATCCGCGCGGTGGTCGGGCCGGACATTGTGCTGATCGATTCCGCCGCGAGCTGCGCGCGCCACGTCGCCGAACAATTGCGGCACCACGGCTTGGTCGCGGATCAGCGCCACCGCGGCAAAATCCACACGTGCTTGACGGATGAAACCATCCGTTTCACGAAGGTCGCGCGGCGCTTCCTTGGCGAGACGGTTGGCCCGGCGGAACGGGTGGAATTAGCGGATTGGGAGTGAGTGCGGTTTCGGGGATGAGTTTGGGAATGAGTTCACCGAGTGGTTTCGCAAAATGTCGGAGCGGGCGCCCTCACCGCCATCTCCGGAACCACGGCCCCGCGGTTGCCCCTTAACC
>JAYVOY010000115.1:0-2579 GCA_043757645.1 Verrucomicrobiota bacterium | reverse complement strand
CCTTTGCGCTTCATTTCTCCCGCCGTCGCGCGAAGTATCGCCGTCCTATTTTATGAGCGACACACCCAAACGACCGCGCCACTTCGCCAGCGACAATTACGCCGGGGTCTGCCCCGAAGCCTGGCAGGCGCTGGCGGATTGCAATTCCGGCCACGTGCGGAGTTATGGCGATGATCCGTGGACCGCGTCCGCGGCGGACTTCCTGCGGGATTTCTTTGAGAAGCAGTGCGAGGTGTTTTTTGTCTTCAACGGCACGGCGGCCAACTCGCTCGCGCTGGCGTCCACGTGCCAGTCGTATCACAGCATTCTGTGTCACGAGACGGCGCACATTGAGACGCACGAGTGCGGCGCGCCGGAGTTTTTCTCCAATGGCACCAAGGTGTTGCTGCTGCCCGGCGAGCACGGCCGCATCACGCCCGCGGCCATCGAGAGCGCGGTGAAACGCCGCGGCGACATTCATTATCCGAAGCCGCGCGCGGTGAGCCTCACGCAGGTGACGGAGCTGGGCACGGCTTATTCCGTGGCGGCGGTGCAGGCGATTGGCGAGACGGCGCGGCGCTTGGATTTGCGGCTGCACATGGATGGCGCGCGCTTCGCCAACGCGCTCGTGTCGCTGAATTGCGCGCCGAAGGAAATCACCTGGCAGGCGGGCGTGGACGTGCTGTGTTTCGGCGGCACGAAGAACGGCATGGCGGTGGGCGACGCGGTCGTGTTCTTCAATCTCGAAATGGCGCGCGAGTTTGATTACCGCTGCAAACAGGCCGGGCAGCTCGCCTCGAAGATGCGCTACCTGTCCGCGCCGTGGGTCGGCGTGTTGAAGCACGACGCTTGGAAAACCCACGCGCGCCACGCGAATCGCATGGCCCGCGTGCTCGAGGGCAAACTGAAAACATTCGCGGGCGTGCAGGTGCTGCATCCGGTCGAGGCCAACATGGTGTTCGTGCGGATGCCCGCGGGCGTGATCTCCGCGCTGTGGGCCAAGGGCTGGCATTTTTATCCGCACGCGCAACCCGACGAGGCGCGACTGGTCTGTTCGTGGGACACGCGCGCGGAGGACATTGAAGCTTTCGTGGCGGACATTCGCGCGATCGTCGGGCCGAAGAAGGCGACGCGGGAAATTCAGAAAAAGGCGGCGGCGCGGTGAAGGTCGGAGCGCTGGGTGCGCGGCGAAGATGTCCTGAGTGGTGGCGCGTGGTGTTTTGGAAATCGTTCGATCGCGAGTCCGCCGCTTCCCGGCGTTTTCCTCCGCGCGAAAACCAGCGCATCCTTTGCTAGTCGTCGCGTCAGCCACGTTCGGCGGCGACAAACCGCCTTGCAGAAAGCGGCGACAAGTCACCGCACTCCACAGGGATTTCGCATTCGCAACGCCGCGGGAAACATTCTATTTCCCCACCGCGATCACCATTGGCTGCGCGCGCTGGCCGTCTTTGAGGCGGTCGCCGGGATAAAGGATCACTTCGTCACCCGCGCTGAGGCCGGAGAGGATTTGTGTTTCGGAACCGCTCGCTCGCCCCGTCTTTATTGCCCGCAGTTGCGCCCGGCCACCGGCGAGCACAAAGGCCGCCCACTCGGGGCCGCGGCGGAACAGCGCGCCCGACGGAACCTTCAGCGTGCGGCTTTCCTCCCACAACACGATGCGGCCCTCGACGCGGAAATTGTCGCCGAGGCTCAGGCGTTCGTCCGGCGGCGTGAGCAAATCGACGACGACATTCACGCGCTGTTCCTCGACGCCGAGCGCGGAAATTTTCGTGAACGCCGCCGGCTCGACGAGCCGCACGCGTGCCTGCAACGGGCGCGGTCCGCCCCAGTGTTCCAGCTCGACCTTCATGCCCGGCGTCACCAGCGCGCCGTCGCGCGAGAGCGCCTCGATCACGGCCTCGAGATCGGCGGGGTTGCCCAGTTCGAGCAGCGTCGTGCCCGCGGCCACGACGCGCGCGCTCTCCTCGAACACGCGCAGCACGTGCCCCGACACCGGCGCGCGCACCTCGACGGGCGGACGCGTGGGATTCGCGGTGCCGGGAAGCGCGGAGAATTCGAGCAACTCCGCCTCGACCTGGCGCACGGTGTTTTCCGCCACGGTCAATTCGCGCGCAGCGTTGGTCTCGCGCGCCTGGACGTTTTCAAAATCCTGCGCGGAAACGAGCCGATCCTTGAACAGCCGCTCGACGCGGCGCAGTTCGCTCGCGGCGAATTTCTGCGCCTCGCGAGCGCGCGCGAGACTGGCCACGGCCGTGTCGCGCCGCGCCTCGGTGAGCGCGCGGGTGCGCGCATCGAGCGGCGTCGAGGGCATCGGTTCAATCACCGCGAGCAGCGCGTCGTTCGCGGAAATTCTCGCGCCGGGCTTCAGCGTGATGCGGCGCAGATAACCCGTCACCGGCGCGGCGACAACGTAACGCTGCGTGATGCGCGTCTTGCCCTCCTCGTTGATCGTCACGCGCAGCGGCCCCGTCGCCACGCGCGCCGTCTCGACCAACACGGGCCGCGGCCAAAGCCCCGCGACAATCAGCGCCACCAGCAACACCGCGCCCAGCCAGGGAATCGCGTGCCGCAGTTGGTGCCGCTGGCCATTGCGGCGGGGG
>JAYVOY010000114.1:0-2580 GCA_043757645.1 Verrucomicrobiota bacterium | reverse complement strand
CGACGGCGATCACCCACAGCGGAATCGCCAACGCACTCGGAGTTTTCGGCTGCTCGGGCATTTTCGCAAAACACCGCGCCGCGAGAGAAGTCGCGCGGCGCGGTGAGACTTTTTATTTCGCGTGGTCGCGCCACATCCAGCGCATCGCGTCGGGGAAGAGTTGCGTGCCGTGCGCGCCGCTGTGGACGCCCTCGCCGAAGACGAATTTGTGGTCGTAGCCCTTTTCCTTCAGCGCGGCGGCCATCGCCTGATTCGCCTCGGGCCAACTGCCGAACTGGTTCACGATGTCATTCGCGCCGTCCTGCTGGAAAATGCGGAGGGGCTTCATCGGCGCGGCGCGGACGAGTTCGGGATATTTGTTGCCGCCGCGAATGTTCGTGAAGCTGCCGACGGTCGTGAAGCATTTGCGAAATTGTTCGGGCCGCTCCCAGCACACGGTGAAGGCGCAGATGCCGCCCGAGCTGCTGCCCGCGATGCACCGGCCCGCGGGGTCGGTGGTGAGCTTGTACTTCTTGGCCACCTCCGGGAGAATTTCCTCGAGCAGAAAGCGCGCATACAAATCGCTCAACGTGTCGTATTCCACGCTGCGATTGGGGACACCGGTCGCGGGTTTGCCGTCGGGGCGTTTGCGCGGCGGCTCGCCGGGCGGCAGCGGTTTCTCGCCGGGCCGGATGAAAATGCCGATGGTCACGGGCATTTCCTTTTTGTGGATGAGGTTGTCGAAGACGGTCGGGGCTTTGTAGAGGATGCCGTCCTGGCTCACATAAACGCATGCGGGCTTGGTGCCATCGTATTGCTTGGGGACGTACACGGAGTATTTGCGCGTGGTGCCGGGGAAGACCTTGCTGGTGGTCCATTCGTGCTCGGTGATCTGGCCCTTGGGCACGTCGGGCTGTTCCTCGGAGTCGGGCGTGAGTTTTTTGTATTGATCGTCGGGCGAGGGTTTCTTATCCGCGGCCAGCGCGGTGAAGGAGCAAGCGAGGACGGTGGTGAGTAGGAGGCGTGTAATCATGGGTGTTTTGCAGTGGTCGCAGGCGCGAGTGAATCGCGGGCGCGGGGGGCGTGCAACAGCATTTTGCCGGAGCGGAATCCGGCCAAGGAATTTTGGGCGGGGGGATTTTTTGGGGAGGGAATTGGTTGGGAACGGAACCCAACTCCGAACCAAGCGCGAACGAATTTCGAGAGGACGCGCCCCGCAAACTTCACCCGCTCCATTCCCCGCTCTCAAATTCTTTCGCCCCAAAATTCCTTTGCCAAAAATCTCCGTGCGCGCGCCGCGCCTCACGCCTCTGCCGACTTGGGAGATCGCACGCGCAAATACCAAACCAGCGCCACAAAATCATAAAGTCCGTGCGTGATGATCGGCACGAGCAGGTTGCCGGTCAGTTCCCACAGCAGCCCGAGGTAAACGCCGATGATGCCCACCACGACCGCGTAGCCGAGCGTGATCGGGTGCGCGAGACCGAAGGCCAGACTGGCCAGAATCACCGCCGCGACCGCCCCCAGATGCGTTTGCAACCAGCCCTGCACGAACCCGCGAAACAGCGCCTCCTCCGCCACCCCCGCGATCGCGGAGATCACCGCGAGTTGCCACCACGCCCACTCGCGCATCAACGGCACGAGCGCGTGATCGAGAAACTCGCGGATGCGCCGGAACGCCGGCGCGCGGGAACTCAGCGTCCACTGAAACGCCAGCAACGGCGGCCCCGTCGCAACGATTGCCACGATCACATCCGCGAGCCGCCAATGCGCATCCGCCAGCGGCGGACGCCCCGTGAGCCACGCGCCCAACAGCGCGACGCCCAACAGCGACGCCTCGATCAGACAGCCTTGCAAAAACCAACTGCGGCCCGGTCGATTCAAGAATTCACCCATGCACGCGCGCACTGTGCGACCGAAACCCGCGCGCTGTCGAATCCTCGCGCCACTCGCATTTCCGAGCCGTAACTATGCCATTGGCGGACCGCCGCCGTCTCGGCGGCTCACGGCGCGGGCAGGCCGCGCGGGCAATGCACACTTCATCCTTTGGTTCACCATTCCGTGAACATTTTGCGCGGCGGAAAATGCGCGCCGCCGCCCGGTTGGACGGTGTGAGCCGCCGAGACGGCGGCGCTCCCACCGCATATTACGACTGGGTGTTTTGTCG
This sequence comes from Verrucomicrobiota bacterium, assembly GCA_043757645.1. GTDB lineage: Bacteria > Verrucomicrobiota > Verrucomicrobiia > Limisphaerales > BJHT01 > BJHT01. Next base: position 434 of record JAYVOY010000114.1, on the reverse strand, counting down.
CGGCGGGATTTTCGCGCGCGTTTCGGTTGCACCAAAGTTTCTCCGGCGTAGGCTCCCGCGCCGTGTTGCTAGAAACCACTCGAGACGGCTTGTATTGCGCCGCGGGCGATTTTTTCATCGACCCGTGGGAGTCCGTGGACCGCGCCCTTATCACGCACGCCCACGCGGATCGCGCCCACCCCGGCCATGACGCGTATTTGACCGCCGAACCCGGCGTGGGACTCCTGCGCGAGTGCGTGGGCGCGGACAAATACATTCAGGGCCAGCCCTACGGCGAACCGATCACCATCAACGGCGTCGCGGTCACGTTTTTTCCCGCCGGGCACATTCTGGGTTCCGCGCAAATCCGGCTCGAATTCGCGGGCGAAGTCTGGGTGTTCAGCGGCGATTACAAGCTCGCCACCGACCCGACGTGCGAACCATTCGTCCCGGTT
>JAYVOY010000113.1:0-2582 GCA_043757645.1 Verrucomicrobiota bacterium | reverse complement strand
TGCTGGCCGAGCGCGCGGCGGATGAGCAGAAAAGCGAATTCGTCGCGTCGAGCGACAACTGGTTCCGCCCCGTCCTCTTCGCCAACGCGCCCGACGGCACGCTCTTCATCATCGACATGTATCGCGAGGTCATCGAGCACCCGTGGTCATTGCCCGCGAACATCAAGCAGCACCTCGACCTCAACAGCGGCAACGATCGCGGCCGTCTCTACCGCCTCGCGCCCGCGGATTTCAAACAACCGCCGCCCCCGCGCCTCGGCTCCGCCACCACCGCCGAACTCGTCGCCACGCTCGCGCATCCGAACGGCTGGCACCGCGATACCGCCGCGCGATTGCTCTGGCAGCGGCAGGACGCCGCGGCGGTGCCGCTGCTCACCGCGCAATTGAATTCTTCGCCGAGTTACCTCGGACGAATGCACACGCTCTACGCGCTCGACGGGATGAAGGCGCTGACGCGCGAACATCTCCTCCGCGCGCTCGCCGATGAAAATCTCTGGGTCCGCCGCCACGCCGTGCGTCTCGCCGAATCGGGCCTCCGCAAGGCCATGGAGGACGCGTATTCCCTCACAGGGACCGCGACAGGCTGGGTCTCTGGCGAGCAGCTCCCCGCCCCGGACGACCCGGCAATCCTCGCGAAACTCTTCGCACTCGCCGCCGATCCCGCGCCCGAGGTGCGTTATCAACTCGCCTTCACACTCGGCGAAACCATGTACACCAACCGCCTGCCCGCGCTCGCCGAAATCGCGCGCCGCGACGGCAACATTCTCTGGACCCGCGAGGCCGTGCTCAGTTCCATCGGTGGCGACGCGCTCGCGCTGTTCACCGCCAGTTCACAGGATGCCGCGTTTCGCGCGAGCAAAACGGGCCGGGATTTTCTCCAACAAATCGTCCGCCTCATCGGCGCGAAAAATCAAGGCGCGGAAGTCCGCCGCATCCTCGAATTCCTCGGCGGCCTCAACGACACCGAATTCAGTTTCGCGTTGATCCGCGCGCTGGGCGAAGGCCTGGGCCGCGGCGGCAGTTCCCTCGCCGCCTCGCGCGACGCCCTCAAACCCTTCTTCACCCGCGCCGCCGCCTTGGTCGCCGACGCCACGGCCCCCGAGTCGCAACGCATTCAGGCCGCGCAGCTTTTCGCGCTCACCAGTTTCGCCGAATCCGGCCCGCGCCTCCTCGGCCTGCTCACGCCCGACGCCTCCCCCGCCTTGCAACTCGCCGCGCTCGAGACCCTCGGCAAACTCCCCGAACCCGAAGTCGCCCCCGCGCTGCTGCAACGCTGGGAGAACTTCACCCCGCGCCTCCGCACCGAAGCCCTCGGCATACTCCTCACCAAATCGGACCGTCTCCGCGAGACCATGACCGCGCTTGAAAAGGGCCGGATCAAGCCGGGCCAAATCGCCTCGACCCAAGTCAATTTCCTCCGCAGCCATCGCGACCTCGAGATCCGCAATCGCGCGCTGAAGTTTTTCGGCAAGACCGACACCACCACGCGCCAGTCCGTGATCGACGCCTTTGCCCCGGCGCTCGCGCTCACCGGTGATTCCGCGCGCGGCAAAGTGATTTACCTCGAACGCTGCGCCTCCTGTCACCGCCTCGACGGCCAGGGTTTCGCGCTCGGCCCTGACCTCGTCTCCGTGAAAAACACCGGCAGGGAAAAAATCCTCCTCAACATCGTCGATCCGAATCGCGAGGTGCCGCCGAATTACCAAGCCTACGTGATCGAAACCAAGAGCGACGAAAGTTTGATGGGCCTCATCGCCGCGGAAACCAGCACCAGTGTCTCGCTCAAAATGGCCTTCGGCAAAGACGCCGTCATCCCGCGTTCCTCGATCAAATCCATCAAGAACCAAGGCCTCTCCCTCATGCCCGAGGGCCTCGAAGCCGGCCTCACCCATCAGGCCGCCGCCGACCTCCTCGAATACATCCTGTCGGCGAAGCAATAGGCGCGGAGAAGAAAATCAGGAAGGCAAGAAGGCAGGAACCGGAATCGGAGATGCCCCGCCTTCCAATTCCTGCCTTCCTGCCTTCCTGATTCAAATTCTGACGCCTCACTGCATCGGCAGTTGCAGCGTCACCCGCTCCGTCCCGCGCAACACCACCGCCTGCACCTTCTCGCCGGGGAAATGTTTTTGCAGCAGATGCCCGATCATCTCGCCTTCCGAAACGCGCCGCGTCACGCCAGCCAATTCCACGATCACATCGTCCTTTTGAAACCCCGCGTTCTTCGCCGCCGCGTGCTGGTTGTATTGCCCGACGAACTTCACCCATAGAGCCATTCCCTCCGCGGGCAACGCCCGTTTCGTCCGTTCGCCCTCCGCCAATTCCTCCATCACCAACCCGCCCGTCCCCATTCGCCGCAAGCCCCAGGTGCCCACGCGTCGCGCATTGTCGGACTTGCCGCGCCAACCTTCCAGCAACGCGATCTTCACGACCCGTTCCACACCCGCGCCGCGCAACGTCGCAGACAACTCGCCCGCGTCCGGCGCGCGGTGCAGCGCCCAGCCCACGTCCGCCGCGGAGATCAGCGGCTGCCCCGCGAGCACGATCAATTCCTCGCCCGCCTGCACGCCCGCCCGCGCCGCGCT
>JAYVOY010000112.1:0-2586 GCA_043757645.1 Verrucomicrobiota bacterium | reverse complement strand
GCACGCTGCACGCCGAGGGTTTGACCTACGAGGGCTTCCGCCGACAGGTTCGCGAGCAGATCATCGTCGAGGCGTTGCGGAACAAATATGTCTCCTCTGAAATCCTGATCTCGCCGCAAAAAATCGAGAGCTTCTACGCGCAAAACCGCGACCAGTTCAAAGTGAACGACGAGGTCAAGGTGCGCATGATCGTGCTCAACGCGCCGCCCGGAACCGACCGCGCCGAAATCCGCGCGCGCGCCGACCAGATTTTGCAACTGTCGCGGCAGGGGAAAAATTTCGGCGAGCTGGCCAAGCAATATTCCGAAGGCTCGCAACGCCAGTCGGGCGGCGACTACGGCTGGCGCGAGCGCTCCTTCTTCCGCAAGGAGCTGGGTGAAATTGCCTTTGCCCTCAAGGCCGGCCAAGTCAGCAACGTGATCGAGACGCCCGAGGCGTTTTACCTCATGCAGGTCGAGGAAATCCGCTTTGCACGCGTGCGACCGATCGGCGAGGTGCGCACCGAAATCGAAAAAATCCTCCTCGGCAAGGAACGCACGCGGCTCCAGCAAAAGTACGTCGAGCGGCTCAAGAAAAAATCCTTCGTCCGCTACTTCGAGCTGTGATTTTTGGTGCGCTCCGGCGCGTTGCATTCCCCCGGAGCGCCGAGCACCGGCTCGGCGCGACCCAAATCCAAGCATAGTCGCCGCACCCATCGGAAAGCTTCCGGCGCACCCGCGCACCGACATCGGAGCGCCGATCTCCAGATCGGCGTGAATCAATTTCACCAGCGCGCCATCCGCGTCACCCACGGTCCAGCACTTTTCGTTGCCGCGTTCGCCGTAGAATCTTCCCCCACTCCGCGGCGTCAGCTTGCGAGCACACATGAAACTCACCCGCGCAAAAATTCTCCTCGCCCTCTGCGTCCTCTGTCAAACGTCCCCCGCGTCCGCGCAGGAGTGGACGCGTTTCCGCGGCCCGAACGGCACCGGCATCAGCCACGCGAAAACCATCCCCACGAAACTCACCGCCGCCGAGATCAACTGGAAAGTGGAGCTGCCGGGCGTCGGCCATTCCTCGCCGGTGCTGTGGGGCGAGCGCGTGTTCGTGACCACCACGGGCGACAAGGCCGGCGGATTTCAAGCCGTGTGCGTGGACGCGCGCGCCGGCAAGATTTTGTGGCAGCACGATTTTGCGCTGACCCCGTTTCACCGGCACAAGCTCAACAGCTACGCGTCCGCGACGCCGACGGTCAATGCCGAGCGCGTGTACGTGACGTGGAACGACCCGGAGCATTACCAAATGGCCGCGCTCGATCACGCGGGCAAACTTGTCTGGCAGCGCGATTTCGGCCCCTACGTCAGCCAGCACGGTTGCGGACCCTCGCCGATTCTTTATCGCGGGATGGTGATTCTCGGCAACGAACAGGACGACGAGAAATTCGTGAAAGGCGCCACGCGCAGCGGCACCAGTTTCGTGATCGCAGTGGACGCCAAAACCGGCGCGACCGCGTGGCAAACCGCGCGTCGCAGCGCCGTGGTTTCGTACTCAACACCGTGCGTCTTCGAGCCGAAGAACGGCGCCACCGCGCTCCTCTTCGCCAGCCAGGCCCACGGTCTCTACGCGCTCGAACCCTCCACCGGCAAGGTCCTGTGGGAATACGACCAAGCCTTCACCATGCGCAGTTGCAGTTCGCCGATGATCGCCGGCGAATTGATTCTCGGCTCGTGCGGCAGCGGCGGCGGCGGCCATTACGTGACCGCTGTGAAACCCGGCGACGCGCTGGCGAAGAAGCCCGCCGAACTCGCCTATCAAATGAAGAAATCCGCGCCCTACGTGCCCACCGGCATCGTCGGCGGCGACCTCGTGTGGCTGTGGAGCGATGGCGGGATGCTCACCTGCCTGCACGCGCCGACGGGTGACGTGCGTTTTCAGGAACGCGTCGGCGGCAACTTCTTCGGCTCGCCCGTGTGGATTGATGGCCGCCTCTTCGCCGTCTCCACCGCGGGTGAATTGGTCGTCGTCGAGGCGAGCGAGAAATTCAACGTCCTCCATCGCCACCCATTGAACGAAGTCTGCCACACCACGCCCGCCGTCGCGCTCGGACGCCTCTTCATCCACACCGAAAAACACCTCTTCAGCCTCGGGGGCGCGAAAAAAGTGGCGGCGAAGTAGGGGCGTGAAGTGAACTCCGGCACGCGGATTTCGGCGCGTTTTTTTTGTGCCTCCGCGCGCCTCTTGGTGGCGGTAATTCAGGCTCCGAGACTTCCCGCCCGGTGCCGCGGCCTACTGAAAATCGTACACGATGACCTTCTTGCAGTTCGGCTTGAACGCCTGCTCGATGAACTCGAGGTGCTGGGGATGCACCTGGTAATCGTCCTGCTGCTGCTTGGTGTCGAACACCAGATTCAGCGCCACCTGATAGGTCTGGTCCACCACCGGGCGGTGGCTGCCGACCATCTTGCCGATGTGAAACATTTTAACGCCGGGAATCGGCGCCAAATATTTCTGCGCACCCGCGATCAATTGATCTGCGGCTTGGGGATTGGCGGGATCGGTCCAGAAAATAACGACGTGGGAAAACATGGTTTGCGTGGTTGGTTTGGG
>JAYVOY010000111.1:0-2588 GCA_043757645.1 Verrucomicrobiota bacterium | reverse complement strand
CCAAACCTTGGCGTCACCTTGCAGTGAGATTTTTACGCAACGGCCAGGGCTGGCATTAGCCCCGTTTGGACGGTGTGAGCCGCCGAGACGGCGGCGCTCCTACTGCATGGTTCCGGCTAAAAGCCGCCATTGACTGGCCGCCAAAAAGCGCCACAGGCGCAAAAACCAGCACGGATTTCGCGGTTTTGAACCGTGCCGCCCATTCACCCGCCGAGGAAAAAAAACCTCAGTTTGGCGCTGTAAACGCCTTTGTTTTGTGCCTTTTGCGCCTCTTTGTGGCTGTTTCAACTGCGGAAGTTAGGCTGAAGGAATTGCTTCCAAGCCCGACCTCATCATTGATGATGCGCCGTCGAGCACCAAAGCCGCCTCCGCGCACAATGTGCGGGAGGAAGTTTCGTGGGGGAGCTTGGCGAAAAAGATAATCACGAAGCGCTCGGACTGACGAAATCGCGGCGGACAGTTTTGCGCGGCACACCCTGACCCAAAGAAAAACATGAACACATCGAAACTAACCTGTTGTCTCGCCGGATTTTTTCTGTCCGCACTTCACTCCACCCTCGCCGCCACCGTCAGCCTGCCGCGCAGTTCGCCGGAGGCGCAGGGGGTTTCGTCGGCGGGCATTCGCGAGTTTGTCGAGGCGGCGGATCAGCGCGTGGACACGATGCACAGCTTCCTGCTGGTGCGGCACGGGCACGTGGTGGCCGAGGGTTGGTGGAAGCCGGAGGCGGCGGAGAAACCGCACGTGCTGTGGTCGTTGAGCAAGAGCTTCACCGCGACGGCCGTGGGGCTGGCGGTCGCGGAGGGGAAATTGAGCGTCGATGATTTGGTGCTGAAATTTTTCCCCGAGGAAGCGCCGGAAAAGCCCGCGGACAAACTCAAGCTGATGCGCGTGCGCGATTTGCTCACGATGTCCACGGGGCACGACGTCGAGGCGAAGTTCACGACGAACGCGCCGTGGGTGCAGACGTTTCTCGCGCACCCGGTGCCGCACAAGCCGGGCACGCATTTCCAATACAACACGCCGGCCACACACATGCTCTCGGCCATCGTGCGCAAGGTGACGGGCGAGACGGTGCTGGATTATCTGCGGCCGCGCCTGTTCGAGCCGCTGGGCATTGAGAATCCGCAGTGGGGCGCGAGTCCGCAGGGCAACACGATTGGCGGCTACGGCTTGTATATCCGCACGGAGGACATCGCGAAATTCGGGCAGCTTTATTTGCAGCGGGGAAAATGGAACGGCAAGCAACTCCTGCCCGCCGCGTGGGTCGAGCAGGCGACGTCGAAGCAGGTCTCCAACGGCAGCGATCCGGCGAAGGATTGGGACCAGGGCTACGGCTTCCAATTCTGGCGCTGCCGTTACGGCGCGTATCGCGGCGATGGCAAGGACGGCCAGTTCTGCCTCGTGCTGCCCGAGCAGGACGCGGTCGTGGCGATCACCGCCAACACGGGCAACATGCAGGCGCAGTTGAACGTGGTGTGGGAAAAATTGCTGCCGGCGTTTCAAGGCGGCCCGCTTGCGGCGAATCCCGCGGAGGAGGCGAAACTGAAACAAACGCTCGCGAATCTGGAGGTGCGTCCGCCCGCGCCGAAGCAGTAGGCGGTGGACGCGGCGGGCGATTTGGAGTGCTTGGTTCGGAGTCCCGCCTTCAGGCGGCGGGACGCGCGGCGCGGCGGTGGCGCGACAAATTTGCCAGCGTGGCGCGAGCACGGACACCCCGCCGCGGGAACGCGCGACTCCGTACCCTGCGCGTCGGAAACCGCGTTCGCTGCCGGCTTGGCCTCGAAAAAAACGTGGCGTAAGCTTCACCCCACATGCACCTGCGAATTCTTTTCTCCGCCTTCGTTGGCTTTGGTTTCGGCTGCAACGCCCTTGCCGCGGACGCGCCGGTCGCGGACGTCGCCGGTTTGCCGCGCGTGTTGCTGATCGGCGATTCCATTTCGATGGGCTACACGCAGCCCGCGCGCGCGCTGCTCGCGGGCAAGGCCAACGTGCATCGGCCGCCGACCAATTGCGGCGCGACGGGTGTCGGGCTGAGGGGATTGGCGGGCTGGCTCGGCGACAAAAAATGGGACGTGATTCATTTCAACTTCGGCCTGCACGACGCGAAACTGCCGCCCGAGGGCGGGAACCATTCGCCGCCGGAGGTGTACGAAAAAAAACTGCGCGAACTCGTGAAACGCCTGCAAGCAACCGGCGCCAAGCTCATCTGGGCCACCACGACGCCCGTGCCCAACGGCGGCGTCATCTCGCCCACGCGCCGCTTCGGCAGCGTGGACGATTACAACGCGATCGCGAAAAAAGTGATGACGGAAAACGGCGTGGCGATCGACGATCTCAACGCCGCCATCGCCCCGCGCGTGAAGGAATTGCAGCAACCCAACGACGTTCACTTCAACGCCGCCGGCTCGGCGCTGCTCGCGAAACACGTCGCGGCCAGCATCGAAACAGTCCTCGCCGCCAAGTGATTCGTGCGCGCGGAAGGGCGCAGCTCAGTTTATTGCACTTCTCATTAGCACCCGGCTTCAGCCGGGTGTTGCCGGGGAAGCGAGTCGGGCAGCCGTTTCAACGGCTTTGGCGGAGCGGTCAG
>JAYVOY010000110.1:0-2589 GCA_043757645.1 Verrucomicrobiota bacterium | reverse complement strand
CCCGGCGCCGGGAGTTTTCCCGCCGTGCCACGTCGTCGGGGTTGCTGCGGCTGGTCTGCGACACAGCCGCGCTCCGGGGGCAGTGTCCAGATGCGCCCGCCTGCTTCCGTCCCCGAAATGGTTCTTCCTTTTTGACCGGTGCTTTCTAAATTCCCCGCCGCATTTGTGATTTAAACCCGAAAAATTATGGCAGCAGATACCTCCGTCGTGAAAGCCGTGGCAGCCCCCGCGCTGGCTCCACTCAAAATCAAATCCCGGCTCGCGGGCACTCCGGGCGCGCCCAAGTACCCGGCGAAAATTAAAAACGCCGCCGGCCAGGAAGTCGTCCTCGGCTGCCCGCGCGTGACGCGCGGGTTGGTGGCGTTGATGGACGTTCACGCGGTGAACGGCGGCGCGGCGTGCCACTGGGGCGGCCCGGCGGCGTTCGCGGAAATCATGTCGGCGGTGCATGGCATCCTGTTCGCCACGACGGGACGCGCGTGGCACGAGGCGTACAATTTTGTCAACGACGCCGGCCACACGGAGAACGGCATTTACGCGCTGCGGGCCAACTACGGTTTCGATGGGATGACCTTCGACAGCCTCAAGGATTTTCGCAGCATCAAGAGCAAGCTCACCGGCCACGGCGAGGCGCACTTGAATCCCGAGGGCGTGCTCGTCAGCAACGGCCCGCTCGGCTCGAGCCTGCCGCAGGCGCAGGGCCTCGCGATGGCGGACAAGGTCGTGCAATCCGATCGCGTCACGATCTGCACCGTGTCCGATGGCGCGGCGATGGAAGGCGAGGCGAAGGAATCTTTCGCGGCGATTCCCGGCCTCGCGGCGAAGGATCGCATCAATCCGTTCGTGCTCATTTTATCGGACAACGACACGAAGCTGTCGGGCCGCATCACGAAGGATTCGTTCTCGATGCAACGTTCGTTTCAGGCCATGGGCGCGCTGGGTTGGAACGTGATCACGGTGCCGAACGGCCACGATTTGCAGGCGGTTTATCAGTCCGTCGAGAAGGGCATCGAGCAGGCGCGGCACAATCCGAACGTGCCCGTCTGCCTGTGGGTGAAAACGATCAAGGGCTACGGCGTGAAAGCCACGGAGACGAGCGACTCGGGCGGGCACGGTTTTCCACTGGCGAACGGCGAGAAGATTGTCGAGTTCGTGAATGAAATTTTCGGCGGGCAAGCGCCCGAGGAATTCGCCGCGTGGGCGAAGGCGTTGCGCGCGGATTGGGAACAAAAGGAAGCCGCGAAAAAAGCCAAGGCCGCGGCGGCCCCCGTCTCCACGGCCCCGGCGGTGAAGAAGGACAAGGTGCAGAGCGGACTCGCGAAGGCGGCGATTCGCGCGGCGGTCGCGGGTTATCCGGTGTACTCGGTGTCCGCGGACGTGCAGGGATCGACGGGCATCAGCACGTTTCAGAAAAGTTTCCCGGATCGCTACGTCGAGGTCGGCATTGCCGAATCGAACATGATCAGCGTGGCGGCGGGCTTTGCCAAAGCGGGCTTCATTCCGATCGTGGACACGTTCGGGCAATTCGGCGTCACGAAGGGCAATCTGCCGCTCACGATGGCCGCGCTGTCGCAGGCGCCGGTGATCGCGATGTTTTCGCACGTGGGATTTCAGGATGCCGCGGATGGCGCGTCGCATCAGGCCACGACGTATTTCGCGGCGACCTCGGCGCTGCCGCACACGGTGGTGATTTCGCCGTCGTGCTCGGATGAGGCCGAGGCGCTGATGTTCGAGGCGATCCGGCGGTACGCGGACGAGCGCAGCCAGGGCCGTGACGGCGAGAGTTATTTGTTCTTCGTCGGGCGCGAGAATTATCCGCTCACGTGGATCGCGGGCGCGACGTTTCCGTGGGGCAAGGCGCAGGTGCTGCAAACGGGCACGGACGTGGTGCTCATCGGCTGCGGGCCGTTGTTGAGCAAGGCCATCGAGGCGGGGAAGAAACTCGCGGAGAAAGGCATCAAGGCGACCGTCATCAACAATCCGTTCATCAATCGCGTGGACCTCGAAACCATCGGCGCGGCCGTGACGGCGTGCGGCGGGCGCGTGGTGACGATCGAGGATCACCAGATCATCGGCGGCATGGGCGCGCAGGTTTCGCACGCGCTGTCGCAGGCGGGCATCGCGCATCGCCTGAAATCGCTGGGTATCCACGGCGAGTTCGGGCAATCCGCGTATCTCGCCGAGGAGCTGTACGTGCAGCACGGACTGACGGCGGCGAAGATGGTCGAGGCGGCGGAGCAGTTGCTGAAGTAGCCAGCCGCGACGCCGACGCGAACGAAACTCGAACGCAACGCAACCGCGAAATTTGAAACGAACAAAGAGGCGCTTCGGCGCCTCTTTTTTGTTTTTTGTGGCGGGAGATTATTCGCTGCGCCGGCTTCGGAATTCGGGTTCCGTGACCATTTTGAACCCGAATTCCGAAATGAGAATGGGGAGCGCACGCGGCCCGCGTGCTGGTTTGGGCGGCCCGCCCAAACCGTCGTGTCCCAGTTCTAACTTTCTTCTCCGCGCAGAAAAGTGAGTGGAACGAGGTTTTCGGCGAGCCGCCGAAAACGACACGCCAGCGGCGTGCGCTCCCCGCGCCGCTGC
>JAYVOY010000109.1:0-2594 GCA_043757645.1 Verrucomicrobiota bacterium | reverse complement strand
TCAGTGAACATTTTGTGCTGTGGAAAAAGCGCGCCTCCGCTCCGTTTGGACGGTGTGAGCCGCCGGGACGGCGGCGGTCCGACTGCATGGTCACGGCTAACCTCTCCCGCCAAAAGGGGTCAGAGTCTCCTTACGTCGGCTCCTACAACGACGTCCAGTAGGGGACGAGGTCACGAGTCTCTAACCTTTTCAGGTCCGAAAGATCAAAGCCTCCTCCCGTCGGCTCCTACAATTTCCCCTTCCTTTTTCGCCCCAATTTTTTGCCGCAAATTTCTTCTCCCCCCGAATCACCTCCGCGCCGGCGGCAGCGGAATCGGCAACGCCGGCTCGCGCGGCTTCCGCGTCACCTTCATGAAACGCACCAAATAATATCCCGCCACCGCGAGCAACACCCCCAACCCCGCGGCGAATCCCCACGCGATGAATCGCAACACCTTCGCCTGCCGCAGCGCCTCCTCGGACTCCTCCATCGCGCCCTTGCGAAACAACGCGTACTCCTGCTCCTTCGTCAGCCCCGCCAGCACATCCTCGCGCAACTTCAGCGTGAACCAAGTGCCGTCGCCGCCCGCGAAATTCAGCGGCAGCTTCTCGATCAAATCACCCGCCGCCTCGAAACCCTTCTCCCGCCAGAACCCCGCGCCCCCCAGCATCCACAACCGCGCCACGCCGCGACTCCGCGCCACCGCCAGCACGCGCTCCCACAAATGCGGTCGCACCGCATCCGACAATCCGAAATTCCCAATCGACTCGCCGTAAACCATTCCCTGCGACCCCTCGATGCGCAGCCCGAGCGTGCCGAGAATTTCCCCCGCCGCGTTCAACACCACCTGAAATTCCGGCACCCGTTTCTCGAGCGCGGCCTCCGGCAACTTCTCCGCGCGCCACAACTCCCGGAGGTTCTCGATGTCCTCCAACGTGGCGCGGCGCGCCTGATATTCCGGCGATTTCACTGCGCGCAGAATATTTACTCCACACCAGCGGGTAAAGGGTCGCCTCGTCGTCTTGTTCGGAGTCCCGCCTTCAGGCGGAACGATCCAATTGGCGGACCGCCGCCGTCTCGGCGGCTCCTGGCGTAGGAAGTCCGCGCGGGCCATTCACACTGCCTCTTTTGATTCCCATTCCGGAACATTATGAACTGCGGAAAAGGCCCGCCTCCACCGCCTTTGGCCGGTGTGAGCCGCCGAGACGGCGGCGCTCCTACTGCATCGTTACGGTTTAGGCGGTCCCGCGCTCGCCTCGCCCACGCCGCCCCAGATTCACCAGTGCTTCTCGTTCGGAGTCCCGCCTTTAGGCGGCGGGGCGTTCGCCGGCAACGAGCCGCTCCAAATTCGCCCGCACCTCGCGAGAGCGGACACCCCGCCGCCTAAAGGCGGGACTCCGAACCACAGAACGACAGCGCCGCGGCCCACCCCAAACTGAATTGACCGGTATTACCGCCCGTGGTAATACCATCGCATGACCGTCACCACCAAAGGCCAGATCACCATTCCCCAAGCCCTGCGCGAACGATTCGGACTGCTCCCCGGAACCGAGGTCGAGTTCGCCGCGGGCACGGACGCCCTGCACGTGCGCCCGCGCAAACCCACCCGGCGCGCCGCCACCGCGTTCGATTCCTGGCTCGTCAAGGCCGTCGGCTCCGCCACCACAAAACTCACCACCGACCAGATTCTGGCCCAAACCCGCGGCGAGGACTGACGCATGGTTCTCATTGATACCAGCGTCCTCCTCGACATCGCCACGCACGATCGCAAGTGGTTTGCGTGGTCCAGCGCCCAACTCGCGCCACTCGTCAACGCGCGCCAGGCCGCAATCAATCCCGTCATCTACGCCGAGCTGGCCCCGTGCTACCGCGACGAACGCGACCTCGATCTGAATCTCGTTCCCTCCACCGATTTCAAGCGCCTTCCCCTGCCCTACTCCGCCGCGTTCCCCGCCGCGCGCGCCTTCGCCGCCTACCGCGCAACGGGCGGCACGCGCACCTCGCCGCTGCCGGATTTCTTCATCGGTGCCCACGCCGAGGCCGAGGGCCACACGCTGCTCACCCGCGATCCGTCGCGTTACCGCACGTATTTCCCCAAAGTGAAACTCCTCGCGCCGCGCTGAACGGGAAACTCGGAAAGCAAAACCGCTGCTGCCACGATCCGCGCCGTCAAACCTCGCAATCGTCCGCGACACCACCCGACCCACCGCGCCCGAAGACCGCCCAACCCATGCAAGAATCCCGCCGCCTCCGCGCTGTGCAGACGCCGATCATCCCCGTCATCGCGGACCTGATTCGCGCCACACCCGGCACCATTTCGCTCGGGCAGGGCGTCGTGAACTACGGCCCGCCGCCCGCCGCGCTGGCACAAATCCCCGCCTTCCTCGCCGACGCGGCGAACCACAAATACCAACCCGTCGCCGGAATTCCGTCGCTGCTCCAAGCCATCGCAACCAAACTCGCGCGGGAGAATGATCTGCGAATCACCGCGGAAAACCGCGTCCTCGTCACCGCGGGCGGCAACAACGCGTTCGTCACCGCGCTGCTCGCGATCACCGATCCCGGCGACGAAATCATTCTCCCAACGCCCTGTTATTTTAACCACGAGATGGCC
>JAYVOY010000108.1:0-2597 GCA_043757645.1 Verrucomicrobiota bacterium | reverse complement strand
GCGTTCCTCGCCGCGTGCGCCACGCTCGAACCCGCGCCCGCACTTGAAGTCACGCTCATCAACCTCGGCCTCGGCGAGGCGACCGTGCTGGAGACCACACTCCTCTGCACCATCCGCATCCAAAACCCCACACCCGAGCCGCTCAAACTCGAGGGCGCGGTTCACAAACTTTATCTGAACGGCGCGTACATCGGTCAGGGCACGGTCAGTGAAGCCATCGAAATTCCGCGCCTCAGTTCCGGCACCCAAATCGCGCACGTTTTTCTCAGCAACCTCTCCCTCATCCATCGCCTCCGCCCGATCGTCGAATCGCAAAAGGTGGATTACCAACTCCAGAGTGTTTTCTACTCCCGAGATGGGGAGCGCTCGCGCCGCCTCCGCACCGAATCGTCCGGCGGCCTCAGTCTGAACGATTTCAAATTTCCCATTCCAGTGCAGTAAGTGCGCTCCGTTTTCTGCGGACCGCCGCCGTCTCGGCGGCTCGCTGCGCGTCGTGGTAGGCTCGCCCACCGCGCGGTCGCGGTGGTTGAACGGGACAGCCGCTACTGACCGACGGTCGCGAACCGATCACACGGTGAGCCGCCGAGACGGCTGCGCGCCGCTCGATTCCCCCCCGCGCGGGCTGTGCCCGGTTGCACCTCGAGTCGCGTCGAAAATCACGGGCCTCGTTGACCACCCCGCCTAAACGTGGCAGCCTCTTTGTGTTCCCTCCGCTCAACAACCGCGCGGCGAAATGTAAATTTTCCCACGGTCAGTTGAACGCCGGGCTGACGCTGAAAAGCGCATTGCAATCCTGAACCCCAATTCTTCAACCCCTCCCAACTTTATGAAATCCATCCTCGCCCTCGTCCTCGTCTGCTGGACCTTTGCCGCACCCGCCGCGTTTTATTTCAAGCCGCCCACCACGGTTTATCACGAACTGGCGGCCCCACCCATCGGTGCCACCGCCTACATTGCCTACAGCGAGTCTCCGCGCCCGAGCGCCAACGGCCGGGCCATCATCTATCGCGAAGTGCAGGCGAACTTGACCTACGTGCATGTGGTGGACTTCGACGGGGCCAACAACCGCGTCGTGGACGTCATCACCAATTCCGGTTATCGCGCCTACGTCCTGAACGCCGACGGGTCACGCCACGCCAGTCTGGACGTCTATACGTTGCGCACGGGTTCCACCGCCACCAGTCCGGGGATGGCAGCACTCGCCGTGGACACTCCGGGCTTGAACTCCCCCGCACTTTCCGATGACGGCAACAAGGTGTATTTCTGCCTTAGCGGCGGAGGAAACACGACGGGGACCAGCCCCACGCCGCTCGCCCGCGGGCTGTACGAAATGAATGCCAACGGCTCGGGGCGGCGGCTGATCGTCGGTCTCGGTGCGACAACGACTCTGCTGGGACTGCCCTCGAATAGTGATCTGCGGTTTGATTTCGCCGCCGCTTCCGCCAACGCCACTCGCCTTGTCCTCGCGGCCAACATCGGCGGTTCCGGATCCACCAACGCCATTCTGGGCGTGAACCTGGACGGCAGCGGGCTGCACGTCATCCGTTTCGTGGGCGATTTCCTTGTCGACCTCACCATCAGCCGGGACGGCAACACCGTGGCGTGGGCCGAATACACCGGCCCGGTGCGCGTGGCGGACTTCGCCGGCGGCAACGTGCGCGCGCTCATCCAACACAGTGAGGGGCCCCAGAATCCGCTGACTCTCAGCGCCAACGGCGCGCACCTCATGGAAGGTTCGGGAAGAATTTACCGCACCGACGGACTGGGCTTACAGACCGTGCTTTACTACACCGGCGTCGTTATCGACCCGGTGCTGACGGCGGGGAGCGTGGCGTTCCTCGCGCCCGACGGCCAACGGGGAGTTTTCGTGGGCGGACGCCGCCCCTACGGCAATCAAGTTTGCACGTTCGAGTTTAATCCCTACTCGTCCGGCGGCGCGCCCGACATCGCCGGACCCAACGTGACGCCCAATTACGTGCGCTTCAGTGCGGCAAGCATGGCGACCGCTTCCGCCACCGTCACGATGACGGGCACCAACCGCGGCGTCGGCATCGTCAGCTTTCGCGAGGGTCGGCTGGACAACACCTTTTATCTGAGCGCGTCCCTGTACGATAATGGCCAAATCGGGGACCCGATCGCCGGTGATTCCCGCTACGTGAACAACGGGTTGCAATATATCTACAACCTCCCCGCCGACCTCGGGCCGCGGACGCTGCGGTTCCACGCCGAATCCACCGACGCGAATGGTTACCGGCACGCGACCACCGCCGATTACGGGAATTTTTTTGTGGTCAACAACACGCCCCCCAGTTCGGGCGGCCCCGTTTTTCTCATCCCCCCAGCGCCCACCACCAACAGCAGTGGCCAGCGCGAGATTCGCTTCTACGGCGCGTCCTTCGCCGCCGAACGCACGAACAACGTGGTGCTCTTGGATGGCCACCCGCTCGACGTGGTTTCCGCGTCCACGACTGAAATGGTCGCCGGCCTTCCGCCGTGGTTGGCTGACGGCGTTCATGCGGTGCGATGTGGCAACAACGGGCAAATCAGCGAACTCATAAAATTCCGCAGCCCCGGTCTGCCCGCCCCGGCGATTCAAC
>JAYVOY010000107.1:0-2598 GCA_043757645.1 Verrucomicrobiota bacterium | reverse complement strand
GTTTGGGCGTCAAGGCCAGCAGCTTTTCCACCAGCAGGACCAGCTTGTCGTGGCGGGATTTGTCAGCAGCCGGAATAGGGACGCTTTCAATGTATTGTTTGGAGTATTTGAAATAGCCACCGCGAAGCGGCGTGCTTTGGCCGTGAACCACCCAGCCAAAGAACTTCGAGTTAAGAATGCCGAGTAGAAAGCGGAGGGAAAGCTTGGACTCAGGCAATGGACGAATTCCGTAAAATGGGCCAGCGCCGCCGCCGGTCATGCAAAGTCCATTCTCATCAAGGATCACCGTCGGGCGAGCAGCGGTGACTTGAATGACGAGCTTTGGCTCACTCATCTCAGTCAGGTTCTGCGAACGTCCGAAGGCATACCAGCCATCGTGATTCCACTTCCCGCCATCTCGCGATCGCAATGCCTTTTCATGCTGTTTGAGATAAGCCCAAGCTTTTGGAAACCGGCTCTGAAACTGCTTTGGTTCAAGCAGCACTGCTTTGTCGTCATGCAATTCATACGGGAATATCAGCCAGGAGGATGGCTCCGCCGCCGCATAAGGTTGCAATCCGCCGGTGGTCAAAAACGGTTTTAGAATTCGGCTCTCAACCAGACTTGCTTCTTCAAGAACGAACACCCGGTCGGCGCTGGTTTGGAGGCCGACGAAAATGTCTGCGACTTCGCGCAGTGGTTTGCCAAGAGACAGAAGCTTCGTGCGCAGATCCGCTTTGAAACCCACGGCCAGATTCCATGCAGTCGAGCCAAAGGAATCTGCCGACATGGTTCCAACATCGCCAACTTTGTAGTCACGCCACTGATTGAGGTTCTTGACGAGGACCAGCGAACACCTCTCCGAGCGGGATTTGGAGAGGAACAATAGACACGTATAAGTCGTGGCTCCGTCGAACACCTGTTCGTGGCCAAAGTGAACGATGTGAGACAAATGGTTGCCCGAGGACAGTTTCTCTCTCAACCCTTCGCCATAGTGTGAATTGAAGAATTTGTTCGGCAGGATGAAGCCAAGTTGTCCAGTGGCCTTGAGCAGTTCCAAACCGCGTTCCACGAACACCACGTAGATGTCGTAGTTACCCTTGCCGGCAGCCGCATATCGTTTTTTCAAGAACTCCACCGACTGCGGATCGCTCTCCTGCATCGTCTGGATGCGGATGTAAGGCGGATTCCCCACCACCGCGTCAAACCCGCCCGCCTTCATGATGGCTGCGAATTGCACCGGCCAATCGAAGGCGCGCACGCGCACGAGGTCGGCGGGCAGCATCGAGAAGTCGGAGGCGATGAGGGAGTTGCCGCATTTGATGTTGTCCTGCAACGGCGGGAGGATCGCCTCGTCGCCGCCGAACAAATCCTGCTCGCGCTCGAGGGTCTCGCGGGTCTCGCCCTCGAGCATTTTCAGGTAGAGCGAGAGTTGGGTGACTTCCACGGCCTGCGGGTCGAGGTCCACGCCGTAAACGGTCTCGCGCAGAATCCGCCGCTTGAGCCGGGTGGTGAGATGCACGGTGTGGGTGTTGGCTTCCACCCAGCACCAGTCCTTTTTCTGCTGGTCGGGATGGTTGGTGAGCCATTGCAGCCAGTGCTCGCAGATGCGCTCGAACACCCGGAGCAGGAAGCTGCCGGAACCGCACGCGGGATCGAGGAAGCGCAGGGCCAGCGTGCGGCGCTCGAATTCCCGGGCGGACGGCACGGGCAGTGATTCTCCCCGCTCCCCAACCCGCTCCCCGCGGAGGGGCGGGGGAGCAGGCCCGGCGATTTCATCCAGCAGTTTGCCGACGGTCTGCTCGACGATGTATTCCACGATGTAACGCGGCGTGTAATAAACGCCGCCGGCCTTGCGCACCTCGGGTTTTTCCTCGATGACCGCGCCGCGCCCGTGCGGGCGCACGATTTTGCCCAGAAAGCGCTCGTAGATCGTGCCGAGGATTTCCACGGCGATGTAGCCGAATTTGTAGGAGGCGAAGTCGCGGCAAATCTTGTGGAGAAATTCCTCGAGCCACTCGTCGCCCACGATCAATTCCTCGCTGAAATGCAGCTTGAACAAATTGCCGTTGAAGAACGGCACGTGCGACGGCGGGCGGCGGTCCAGCGCGCGAATGTGCCGCACGACGGAATGCCAGAGTGAATCCCGGGGCGCGGCCAAGCCCGCGGCACCCCAGTGGGCGGGCGGCTCCTCGCGCAGCGCGTCGCCCAGCGCGCGCGCCCGCCGCTTCCGCCATGTCTCCAGCAACGATTCGAGCTTGGTGCCCATGTCGATGCCGCGCGCCTCGGAGATGCGGATGAAAATCAGCCGGTCGAGAACGCACTGCACGGCCTCGTTGAGCCGCGTGCCCTCGAGCAGGTCCGCGCGGTCATTGCGGCGCATGAGATCGGAGGCCAGCGCGCGCCGCTCACCATCGAGAAAATTGAGAAACTTCGCGTCGAAATTCTCGGTCGGACTCGGCGGGATGATCCACTGATCCGTGCCGATTTTAAACCGCTTCTTCGGCAACGCCTGCACCGTGCGGTCGATGATTCCCCCGGCGACATTATCCCGCGCGAGCAAGTCCCACAGCTCGCGCGCGCGGGCGGGAAAGTCCCGGAAGGAATAGGTCCGCCACA
>JAYVOY010000106.1:0-2599 GCA_043757645.1 Verrucomicrobiota bacterium | reverse complement strand
CGTTCGGTTCGCCGATGGTGCCACGGATGGTCTGGCCGAATTTGATTTCCTGCGCGGTGCGAAATCCGCCATTGGGTTCCTTTTCCGCGAGCAGCGAACCCGCGGCGGCAATCGTGAGCGGGTAGGGCGGGGTGTCGCCCGTGGGTGTGGAAATAATCAATGCCAGCGGGCCTGGAGTGAGGTTCGCGGGGAGTTTCAATTCCACTTCGATTTGGGAATCGCCGACGCGTTTCGCGTCGTAATCTTTCGGCACGTCGGCCTTGGCTTTGGATTTGAGCGTCGCGATGAGCGCGGCGTTTGTCGTGGCGAAACGCAGCGCGGTGGCGTCCGCGAGGCCGACGCCGCGGAGGCGGATCGTGACGTTGGCGCCCGGCTCGACCGCGAGCGGGAGGGACAGGATCACGCGCGGCGGTTCGGTCTTTTTGTCGTCTTTTTTTTCGGCGGCGAAGATTGGCGAGAGGAGGCCGAACAACCCGATGATCAGGAGCGCGAGGCGTTGCCACCGCGCTCCCGGAGCGCGGCCTTCCGGGCCGCAGCGGCTCCGCAAGTTCGGTGATCGCGGAATGTTCACAGCACTGTCGGCGCAAGTTGCCGCTGCGGGCGGGACGCCCGCGCTCCCGGAGCGCGGCCTTCCGGGCCGCAGCGGCCACGCAAGTTCGGTGATCGCGGAATGTTCACAGCACTGTCGGCACAAGTTGCCGCTGCGGGCGGGACGCCCGCGCTCCCGGAGCGCGGCCCTCCGGGCCGCAGCGGCTCCGCAAGTCCGGTGATCGCGGAATGTTCACAGCACTGTCGGCGCAAGTTGCCGCTGCGGGCGGGACGCCCGCGCTCCGGTGCCGCGGATTGGCGGATGATTTCCACGCGGAAAAAGTCAGAGACTCGTCACCGCGTCTCCCGCAAGACGAGCTCACGCGTAGAGTTCGCGGACGGTTTCGCCTTGGTCGAGAATTTCGAGGGGACGGCCGTCCGGCGTGTGGATTTGTTTGCGCGGATTGATGCCGAGCGCCTCGAAGATCGTGCAGGACACGTCGGCGGGGCGTACGGGGCGCTCGGTCACGAACGCGCCCTCGCGGTCCGTCGCGCCGATGACTTTGCCCCCTTGCACGCCCGCGCCCGCGAACAACATCGAGCCGGCCTTGGCCCAGTGGTCGCGGCCCGTGTCCTTGTTGATTTTCGGCGTGCGACCGAACTCGCCCATCGCGACGACAAGCGTGTCTTTCAACAGCCCGCGTTGGTGCAGGTCGTTGATGAGCGCGGCGAAACCCTGATCGAAATCGGGAACCTTCTTTTCCAAACCATCCCAGATTTTCGCGTGATGATCCCAGCCGCCAAAATTCACCGTCACGAAACGCACGCCACGCTCGACCAGCCGCCGCGCCAGCAGCGCGCTTTGGCCGAAGGTCGTGCGGCCGTAATCGTCGCGCAGTCTTTCGGATTCCTTCTCGATGTCGAACGCCGCCTGCGCCTCGGTGTTCAGCAGCATCTCCGCCGCGCGGCCGCGGAACTCGTCGTAGGTCGCGAGCTGATCGTTGCCCTGAATGCGGTTCGAGAGCGTGTCCACCGCGGCGAGCAGCGTGCGGCGGCGCTCGACGGCGGGCGGCGCGAGCGGCTCGGCAACGGTGAGGTCGCGCACCTTGTAGCCGGTTTGATTCGGATCACCGGCCTTGAAGGATTCGTAACGGCCGCCGAGAAACGCGCTCTTGCCCAGCTCCCAGGTGAAGGACGGATTGCGCGGCACCGCGACGTACGGCGGCAGCAAACCGGCGAAACCCAGCTCGTGCGCGACCACCGCGCCCATCGCGGGATAATCGCCGAACGCCGAACCGAAGCGGCCCGAGAGCACCCAGTTCGTCGCGGTTTCGTGATGATCGTTTTCGTGCGACTGCGAGCGGACGAGGCAGACCTTGTCCATCGTTTTGGCCATGCGCGGGAGCAATTCGCCGACGTGCGTGCCGGGAACATTGCTCGGGATCGAACGATATTTGCCGCGAATTTCCAGCGGCGCATCGGGCTTCAGGTCAAACGTGTCGTGATGCGAAATGCCGCCGCCGAGGTACACGAGAATCACCGAACGCGCGCGGGCCGTGCGGCCAACGGCCTCGTCGCCGGCGAGCGCGTTCCAGCGGAGCAAGTCCGCGAGCGAGAAGCCCAGCGGCGCGAGCGCGCCGACGCGGAGAAAATCGCGGCGGCTCGCGCCGTTGCAGAGGCGGCTGCGTTTTGGGTTTAGAAAAATATCGAGCATGGCATTCGGGCCGCGCGGGCGCGGCGCAGTTTGGAATCAGTGGTTGAAGGAAAAATCTTTGGCGTTCAGCAGCGCCCAAAACAAGTCGCGGCCCTTTTCCTCACGCGTGCCTTCGGCAGCGAGCGCGCGGGCCACGGACGCGGCTTCCGCCCCGGTCGGCGGACGGCTCACGGTGGCGAGGAAAATTTCCTCGACGAGGCGTTGATCCGCGGGCGCGGATTTCAGCAGCGCGGCGAGACGGCCCTCGGCGGCGGCGAGTTTTTTCAAAACCTCCTCGCCGTTTTGCAGATGGAGCAACTGCGGCAGCGTCACGTCGCCGGAGCGTTCGCACGCGCACGCGGTCACGCGCTCGCTCCG
>JAYVOY010000105.1:0-2600 GCA_043757645.1 Verrucomicrobiota bacterium | reverse complement strand
GCTGTCGGCCGTGTCGGCTGCTTCCATTCTTCACCACCGTTTCGCTCTGGCAATGGGTGCATTTCATCCCTGCTTTTCCTCGGTTCTCACTTCTTTTTCAATACCTATTGAGCAATCCCCGAAATTGCTTTGCCCGCGCGGGCTGTGTCACGTTCGGCGGACTTTATGTGCAATCGAATTTTCAGCGGCGCGGTGTGGGTGTTCCTGGCTCTCGGCTTCGGCGCGACAACTCTGCGCGCGGCGGGGCCTTACGGGGATCGCCCGAATCTCGCGGTCGCGGGGCAGGCGTCGGCGTCGAGCGCGCAGGGCGGGCACGAGCCGGCGCACGCGCTGGATGGGGACGCGGCGACGCGCTGGTGCGCGGCGGGCGGGACGCGTCCGCAGTGGTGGCAGGTGGATTTGGGCAAGGCGCAGAAGATCACGGGCGTGGTGGTGGATTGGGAGCGGCGCGACGCGGCGTATCAATATCGCGTCGAGGCTTCGGCGGATGGCGCGGCGTGGCAGATGCTCGTGGATGGCGCGAAGAATTCGGAAGCAGGCGTGCGCAAACACGATTTCGACGCGACGACGCGCTTCGTGCGCGTGACGGGTTTGGCGGGCGGCAACAACGGTTGGATCAGTTTGTGGGAAGTCGCCGTGCTCGGCGAAAAAGGCGCGCCGCAGCCCGTGCCCGCCGCACCGGTGAAAACGGCGGCGGGTGGCGGCGGGGCAAAACCCGGCAAGGCCGCTGCGAACAAAGACCCGCTGCCGCCCGCGGAGGTGGTCGAGAAAATGAAGCCGGTGACAGAAGAGAAGGTTGCGGGGATTTTGAAGGAGGTGAAGGCGCCCGCGGAATTTGACGTGACGGTTTTCGCGACGCCGCCGGCGGTGAATTATCCCGTGTTCGTCTCCGCCGCGCCGGACGGGACGTTGTACATTTCGAGCGATGGCAATGGCTCGCTCGGGCGCGATCCGCAGCGCGGCCGCATTCTGCGCGTGCGCGACACGGATGGCGACGGGCGCGCGGACGAGGTGCGGGTGTTCGTGAAGGACGTGGATTCGCCGCGCGGGTTGGTCTGGGATCACGACCGGCTCTACGTTTTGCATCCGCCGCACATCAGCGTCTTCATCGACAAGGACGGCGACGGCGTGGCGGACGAGGAGAAAATTCTGGTGAGGAATTGCGCGTTCACTTTCAAGGACCGCCCGGCGGATCACACATCGAACGGCCTCGAAATCGGCGTGGATGGCTGGCTCTACGCGGCGATTGGCGATTTCGGATTCATGGAGGCGGAGGGCGTCGATGGCCGCAGGCTGCCGCTGCGCGGCGGCGGCATCATTCGCGTGCGGCCCGACGGGACGGGCTTGCAGCTTTTCGCTTACGGCACGCGGAATATTTTGGAGGCGGCGGTGAGTCCGTTGCTCGACTTGTTCACGCGCGACAACACGAACGACGGCGGCGGCTGGGACGTGCGGTTTCACCATTTCACGGGGCTGACGGATCATGGGTATCCGCGGTTGTTCAAAAATTTTCAGGACGAGCATCTCGCGCCGCTGGCGGATTACGGTGGCGGCGCGGGCACGGGCGCGGCGTGGATTGATGAGCCGGGAATCCCCGAGAAATGGAACAACGCGCCGTTCACCTGCGACTGGGGCCGGAGCTGGGCGTATCAACACCGGCCCACGCCGAAGGGCGCGACGTTCAGCGTGGATCAGAAGGAATTTCTCGGCGTGCCGCGCATCACGGATTTGGATGTGGACGCGTCGAGCCGCATTTACGCGCTGAGTTGGAAGGGCGCGACGTTCAACTGGGCGGGCATGGATGTGGGCTACGTGGTGCGCGTGACGCCGAAGGGTTTCACGCCGGAGCCGCTGCCGAAATTCGCAACGGCGAGCGGCGCGGAGTTGGTGAAACTGCTCGAGAGCAACAGTCATCGCCGCCGGCTCGAGGCGCAGCGCACGCTGCTTCGGCGCGGGTTGGTCGGTGAGATGACGGGCGCGCTCGAAACGCTCGCGGGCAACCCCGCGAAGCCGCTGGCGTCGCGCGTCGCGGCGGTGTTCGCGCTGAAGCAGGGGCTGGGCGTGCGGGCGGAGGGATTTCTGGTGAAGCTCGCGGATGACGCGACGATCGCGGCGTGGGCGCTGCGGGCGTTGACAGATCACGAGGGGCAGCTCGCGTCGGTGCCCGCGGGGCCGCTGCTGGCGGGCTTGAAATCAACGGACCCACGCACGCGCAACGAGGCGGTCGTCGGTCTCGCGCGGTTGGGCAAGCTCGAGCACGCGACGGCGCTGGTGGCGTTGCTCGGTGACTCGGACCCGGTGATCGCGCACACGGCGATGATGGCGCTGCGCGAGCTGAAGGCGGTGGAGGTTTGCCTCGCGGCGATTGACCGCACGGATTCGCCGACGATTCGCGACGGGGCGTTTCGCGTTTTGCATGCGTTTCGCGAACCGGCGATTGTCGCTGGCATCATCGCGCGGCTCGGGAAGGAAACGGATTTCGCGCGGCGGCAGGGCTTGCTCACGGCGCTGTGCCGGCTGCATTTCATCGAGGGGCAGTGGAAGGGCAACTCGTGGGGCACGCGGCCGGACACGCGCGGGCCGCTGTATCAACCGGAGGA
>JAYVOY010000104.1:0-2603 GCA_043757645.1 Verrucomicrobiota bacterium | reverse complement strand
GGGCGCACGTGCTGGGGCAGGGCATCGTCGAGCCGGTGGATGATTTTCGGGACTCGAACCCACCGGCGAACGTCGAGTTGCTCGACGCGCTCGCGCGGGATTTCGCGGCGCACAAGTTCGATCGCAAGCACGTCCTGCGCACGATTCTCAACAGCCGCACCTATCAGGCGAGTTCGCGCGCGGGTCCGTTCAACGAGGACGACACGCGCAATTTTTCGCACGCCCGCCAGCGTTTGCTCACCGCCGAGCAGTTGCTCGACGCGGTGTGTCAGGTGACCGGCGTGCCCGAGCGCTTCGGCAATCTGCCCGCGGGCACGCTGGCGACGCAGCTTCCCGCGCCCGAGCCGGGCAACGCGTTCCTCGGTGTCTTCGGCCAGCCCGCGCGCGTCAGCGCGTGCGCGTGCGAACGCCCCGGCACGCCGCAACTCGCGCAGGCGCTGCAGCTTTTCAACGGCGCGTTGATCCACGGCAAACTCCAGGCGGGCGACAATCGCCTCCGCCGCGCCCTCGCCGCCAAGCGGAGTGATTCCGAGATCATCACCGAACTCTATCTCGCCGCCCTCTGCCGCGCGCCGCAGCCCAACGAACTCGCCATCGCCACGCAACACGTCACCGGCAGACCCGACCGCGCCACCGCGCTCGAGGACATCGCGTGGTCGCTGCTGAATGTGAACGAGTTTTTGTTTCAGCACTGAATCAGGTGTAGAAATCTGGAGAATCAGGAAAGCAGGAAGGGGACGCGGAACGGCGCTCCGTTACCGCGTGAATTTTCTGAATTCGGATTTCCTGCCTTCCTGCCTTCCTGATTCCAATTTCTTTCGCGCGACAAAAAAACGCGCGAAGGTTGCCCTTCGCGCGGTCGTATTTTTTTTGGCGTTTCGCTCGGTTTCGCGTTCGCTCACTCCGCAATGTATTTGATCGCGCGGCTCTTTTCCGTGCGTTTGCGGGCGTTTTCATCGAGCACCTTTTTGCGCAGGCGCAGGTTCTTGGGGGTGGCCTCGACGTATTCGTCCACGTCAATGTATTCGAGGGCGCGCTCGAGGCTGAGTTTCATGGGGGGCGCGAGTTGGATGCCCTTGCCATCGCCACCCGAGCGCATGTTGTTGAGCCGTTTTTCCCGCACGGGGTTGACGGCCAGATCGGTCTCACGGGCATTTTCGCCGACGATCATGCCGACGTAAATCGCGTCGCCCGGCTCCACCATGAGGCGGCCGCGTTCCTGAACCATGTTCAGCGCGTAGGGGGTGGCTTCGCCGCTGTCCATCGAGACGAGGGAGCCGTTCTTGCGGGCGGGGATTTCCCCGCGGTCCTCGCCGTATTCGTGGAAGAGATGGCTCATCACGCCCATGCCCTTGGTGTGGTTGACGAGGTCCGTCTCAAAGCCGATCAAGCCGCGCATGGGCACGAGGGCCTCGACGGAGACGGTGGCCCCCACGTGGTTCATGTTTGTGATCTGCGCCTTGCGGCCGGAGAGGTTTTCCATGATGGCCCCGAGGTTCTCGTTGGGGACTTCGACGTAGAGCTTCTCGATGGGTTCGAGCGCGGTGTCGTTGGGGCCTTTTTTCCACAGGACTTCCGGACGTGAGACGAGCACTTCGTGGCCCTCGCGCCGCATTTGCTCGACGAGAATGGCGATCTGCATTTCGCCGCGCCCCGAGACGGCGAAGATTTTCGGGTCGGATGTCGGCGCGATGCGCAGGGCGACGTTGGTGCGGATTTCCTTCACGAGCCGGTCCCAGATGTGCCGGGCGGTGACGAGCTTGCCGTCAACGCCAGCGAGCGGACCGTCGTTGACGGCGAATTCCATCTGAATCGTCGGCGGGTCAATCGGGATGTAAGGCAGGATGGCGCGAGCCTCGGAATCGCAAATCGTCTCGCCGATGAAAACATCCTCGAAGCCGGTGAGGCCCACAATATCGCCCGCGTGCGCTTCGGGAACCTCGATGCGCTTCATGCCCTCGAAGTGGAAAATCATCGTGATCTTGCCCTTCGTGATCCGGCCGTCGCCGTGGCGGCAGATGGCGGGTTCGCCGACCTTCACCTTGCCCTCGACGATTTTGCCGAAGGCGATACGACCGAGGTAGTCCGAGTAATCCAAATTCGCGACGAGCACTTGGAAACCATCGCCGGCCTTGGCGCGCGGGGGCGGGATGTGTTTCACAATCGCGTCAAAGAGCGGCTCCATCGTGCCGCTGATGTGTTCGAGTTCGACCTTCGCGTAACCGCCCTTGGCCGAGGCGTAGATGAACGGGAAATCGAGCTGCTCGTCGGTCGCGTTGAGCGACATGAACAACTCAAAGACCGCGTCCAGCACCTTCTTGGGCGTGGCGTTGTCGCGGTCAATCTTGTTGATGACGACGATGGGTTTGGCGCCGGCCTCGAGGGCCTTGCGCAGCACGAAGCGCGTCTGCGCCTGCGGGCCGTCGGTGGCATCGACCACGAGCAGCACGCCGTCGATCATGTTCATGATGCGCTCCACCTCGCCGCCGAAATCGGCGTGGCCGGGAGTGTCCACGATGTTGATGTGGTAATTCTTGTATTTGAACGCGGCGTTCTTGGCGCGGATGGTGATGCCCTTTTCCTTCTCGAGATCCATCGAGTCC